>JAYVVO010000389.1:0-3888 GCA_043786955.1 Saprospiraceae bacterium | reverse complement strand
AAACCTTTATTCACTAAAGTATCAGCACGATAAAGTCCTAAACGGCTTGAACCAAAAATATACTGCTCGCGCCAGCTCACAGAATCGTTGTGTCGCGTATAAACACCCATCGTATTTCCTTGCGCATCGCGTATGTAGTACGTTCGCGTTGTATCGCCGTTTTGCGCCACCCTTTTTACGACGCGCTGCTGCATGGCGTTATACCCAAAAGTTAGGTTCGCACCACCAGCCTTGTTGTTTTGAAGTATCTTTCCGTACGGTGACCAAGAAACAGACATACTCTGGCTGTTATCAGCCACCATATTACCCGACTTGTCGTAAATATAGTTGTTCGGATTTTGGTTATCAATATCGGTTGCAGAAACATTGGTTGCAACATTATCTGTTATGTATTGCAGCTGATTTGTGCCGGCATTGTATTTATAATTTAGGCTATCCTGCGTAATGCCCCACTCTTCATAATACCAAGTTACCACAACTTGCACCTGCGCATTTGCCCAAAAATTACTACCCGCCATTAAAACCCATAAAAACAATTTTTTCATTGTTTGGCGTTTTAAAACTACAGTAACACTTATCTTTTTACTGCTTTTTAGCTGAAAATTGGGGAGAAGCTTAATACCGAGATAGAGTTTCAACTGTGATATAATTAATTGAATTCAACTCTTCTTCTGTAAAAAAATCTTCTGGATTTATTTTGTTTATTTTTAAATATTCGATGGTTAGCCTCAAATTTATTTCGCTTTGACTTAATTCTTTGAAAACGGCTATGTTCTTAACATCTTTATATGGAAAATCTTTTTTAGCAAGTCTTAATCTTAGATCTGTTATAATTTTCCATCTAACTTTGTCCTGATTAGTAGAAAAATTATATGAGAATGAGCTTGGTTTTCTAAATTCAGGAATAATAAAATCTTCTTTCGAAAGTATATTTTTTTCAATTGGAATCCATTTGTCACTACCTCTAACTCTTTCCCTTCCTCTTAAAAGTAAAGGCAGAGTTAGCCATTCACAATCTTTTCCATCAAAAGAGGCTATTAAATTTTTTGAAAACTTATTGTAAACCATAATTAAATTAATAAAATACGATCCACCAAAAGATTCTATTTCTTCCAAAGTTTCTGTGTGACCAACCCAATAGTTTTTAATATAGCCGTAACCAATATTCTTCAACAGAGGAACAGCATAAATATTCTTTTTTTCAATATTTATCATGCTCTTGATGGTTTTAATTTTTCTCTAATAACTTTAGGAGACCTTTTATAATCTGTTCTCCATTTTGGATTATTAATTTCAAGCAGAATCCTTCCTTTTAAAGTTCGTTCCAAATATTGAGTTGGTTTTCTTTTAGGATCGATTGCATTCTTATCATTATCAAGTAAAACAGAAGTTTTTAAATTGTCCGTCCGTCCTCTATTATTTAGTTCAATCAATAACTGCTCAGCACCAGTTACCGCATCATAGGAACCTTGTAATATTGGTTCATAATTTTTTTCTTGAATTTCTTCAGTTCCATACCTTCGATATCCTTTTGCAATTAATTTATGTCCAATGTAAACTAAAGGTTGGTTTGTAGTTCCTTTCGTCTGCTTATTATCCCTTATCGTGATATAAAGTTCAAAAGTTTCGTCATCTCTTTTGTTTTTGTTATTCCTATTCTCTCTTTTTAATAAAGGTTCAGGTTTTGGATTACTTGATTCGGCAGCTTTATAAGGTGATAAAGGCGTTTGCTGACTTTCATTATAAAAAATTGGAATTGTTGTAGGGTGAGTTATCCATCCTTGCTCAAGTGTAATATCAGATTGAATTAGGTCGGGTAAAATTTCAATAGCACTTGTTGAGAAGAAAGGAGTTATTAATTCTAAACCATTAATATCTTTACCCCATATAGGATTATCACTTGCAAATTGATAAGGAGATAAATTAGGATATTTTTTTGCGATCGGATCAATACTCAAAAAAGTTGGATTTCTCGGGTCATAAATACGCATGCCGTAATCCTGCTCGCTTGTTTCTTTATCCGTTTCTTTCCCGTTAAAACCATACCGATAGAGCGCAGAGGTGTAAGTTCTTGAATCTATACTCATTCCAAAAGGGTAGTAGTCCACCGCCGAAATAACAACCGCATTATAACCCTTGTTAACACCAATAATCGTATCTGCTTTACGGTCGTTAATAACTGCCATAACGTTTCCGAGATGGTTAGTGAGTTCGTAATTCCTCTTGCCTTCATAAAACTTATTGATGCTTAGCAAACCTTTGTTCACTAAAGTATCAGCACGGTACATACCCAATCGGCTCGACCCAAAAATATATTGCTCGCGCCAACTCACGCTGTCATTATGTCGGGTGTAAACACCCATCGTATTGCCTTGCGCATCTCTAATGTAATAGGTGCGGGTGGTGTCGCCGTTTTGCGCCACCCTTTTTACGACACGTTGCTGCATAGCATTATAACCAAAAGCCAAACTTGCTCCACCAATTTTAGTATTGGTGAGTATTTTTCCATACGGCGACCACGATACCGCCATACTTTGGCTGTTATCTGCTACCATATTTCCCGACTTATCGTAAATATAATTGTTCGGGCTTTGGTTATCAATATCGGTTGTAGAAACAGTGTTCAGCACATTATCTGTTATGTATTGCAATTGATTTGTGCCGGCATTGTATTTATAATTTAGGCTATCCTGCGTTACACCTGCGTCTTTGTTGCGCTTGTATTTCAGAATGTTTCCATTCGCATCATAGCTCACACGCTCTTGATAGTCAGCGCTCGCTGCGGTGGTTTGCCAGAGCGTTTGTGTTGCCGTCGCTTTCCAAGCATCCATTTTTGCCAATCGGTGCAATTGGTCATAACCGTACGCATAAGCTATCGGTTTTCCATCTGCAAGTATTCTATTGTGCTGCGATATGGATTTTATATTGCCATTGAATAAATCTTTCGATGCCGCTTTATACTGCGCTGTTGTTGTCAGTGCGTCTTGATCGAAGCGCGTACCGATACCAATCGATGCGTAATCGCCTGTAAAATAATGAATGGTATAACCGAGTACATCACGCGGTTGAAACCTTTTACCACTTATGGCTGTCCCATCTCTTCCCATATCATTGAGCGATGAGAGCGAATCGGCGTTCATACCTTTGAGCCAACCTTGCAGCGTGTAGGCGTAATCCACACCTTGCAGTGCACTGCCAATCAGCATACGCGCGAGCGGTCCGTGCTTATAATAGGTGTACGCCGCCTCTTGATTCCAAAACGAAGACCCCGACATACTCGGACTGTAATACGCAAGTTGCTGCGAAGTGTAAACAATGGATAGTCTGTTATCGGCATCATACACATAACGGTGCGTGAACTGATCGACGCTGTCTTTTTGGTAAAACACGGCGTTGACTTTACCCGAGAGTTGATCGTAATTATAATCGATGCGTTTAAACCTTTGATTAAAAGCACCGAGTTCTTTAATGTCTTGCACCAGCGTTTTGACATTGCCCGTTACATCGTAGCTGTAATGCGTCGCAAAATCGTAGAGCGAATCCGTCGCACTCCATACATCACGATAGGTTGCACTCACCACGCGATTTCTGAGATTATCTTGAATGTCTGTTCCGAGCGGTCGGGTGAGTGTAAATCGCGAAGCATCGTAATACGTGTTTGTGACGTAGCGTTTGAACGTCGCAGCGTACCACGCCGAGTAAGCACTCGTATCGCGCGCTATTGCATCCGTCATGGCTACACTCGATGTATCTTCACCCACTTCTGTCACGCGACTGAGATAATCGTAGCGCGTATAGCTGTAATACCGCGCGCCGAGTTGTCGTTGTCGCCCATCTTGACTGACTATCAATCTGCCAATTCTATCGTACCAAAACTTGGCTGTGTCG
>JAYVVO010000388.1:0-3895 GCA_043786955.1 Saprospiraceae bacterium | reverse complement strand
ACCAAAAAAGATTGGTTGAAGCGATTGAAGCGAACGATATTGTTTTTGCCGTTGGTCCAGCTGGGACAGGAAAAACATACACTGCGATGGCGATGGCAGTGCGCGCTTTAAAAAATAGACTCGTTAAGAAAATTATTTTAACACGACCTGCTGTTGAAGCGGGTGAAAGTCTCGGCTTTTTACCAGGTGATTTAAAAGAAAAAGTTGATCCGTATTTGCGTCCGCTTTACGATGCACTCGATGATATGTTCCCTGCCGATAAACTTGCACAGTTCATGCTCAATCGCGTGATTGAAGTGGCACCGCTCGCTTTCATGCGCGGAAGAACGTTGAACGATGCGTTTATCATTTTGGACGAAGCGCAAAACTCAACGACGATGCAGATGAAAATGTTTCTGACGCGTATCGGTCCGAATTCGCGCGCCGTCATCACGGGTGATTTAACGCAAATTGATTTACCGTATCACGTTAAATCGGGTTTGCGGCAATCGCTCGATATTTTAAAACACGTGCCAGGTATTGTTCAAGTGCAACTCTCTGCGGAAGACGTTGTGCGTCACCGCTTGGTGAAAGACATTATTTTAGCCTACGATGCTAACGAAGAACGCCAACGTCAGCAGCGCAAACTCGAAGATGATAGAGCTAAAGGGATAGTTTACACCGAAGCGGAAAAAAAAATAATTGAACCAAACGTACTCGCAACAGAAACGCCGAACGGTATTACGAATGAGCAGTTGCTCAGTGAAAATTAAAAATGAATCTTCAAAATAATTTTTCAAGGGCTGATTTTATCAGTCCTTATTTTTTACTTAATCTCAATCTTTGATGAATGCAGGTAAAATATACTTTTCCATCATTTTATCAACCTGTGAATGTAATAAGGTCTGTTGTATGCTTTGGCTGCAAATACAATTGTTAAAGGCAAATCTTTAAAAATAAAAATTTTGGTGCCCCCATTTCCAGCGCAGTGGAAAGCCTCGTAATTTTTTCCATTGCTGCTATAGGTTTTATTCCAAAACAAAAAGCCATAAAATTCATTGATTCTGTCTGGAATTTGAATTTGTTTAGTGAAAGTCGCATTAATCTATTTTTCAGGAATAATAAGATCCTTATTCCAAATGCCCTTGTTTTTATACAGCAGTCCAAATTTTGCAAAACTCAATGAAGACATTTGTAAACCATCTGCTGTGTTTACAACTTTTTTAGGCGTATATTGCCATTGAAATTGGTTAATCCTTGGGAGCAATAGTATTTCTAAAAACCCCATTTAAGCTATTTAAATTTCATAAATCATTCCTAAATTTAAGTAATTTATGAGTCCTTAGAATAAAATAGGTAAATTTAGTTGTTTATTTTATTATCAATTATTCAACACTTCTAAACGGGTTTAATACCAATTAATTTTTGAGCCCAGAAGAGCGATAAATTTTTAATGCTTCTTCCATTTCATCTTCAATAAATTCATCGAACCTAAAGTTATTTATTTCCCAATTTTCTTTAGGTTTATAAAATAGAAATGTGAATCTGTAAGGTTTCTTGTCGTATTTTGACATAAACGAACTTAGTACATAACAAGTTCCTACTTTTTTTTCAGAAATAAATTCATAGCCTTGGAAATTTCCTGAATTACTGATTAGTTCTTTTAAAGTAATTTAGAGTGTATCAATATCAAGTTTCTTTTGCTCGAAAGAATTATTTGTAGAAAATGCGTAGTCAAAAGCTTTAAAAGGGTCTTTTGCATAAATTGAAAAAAACTTATCTGTTATTTCATTGATTGTTGTTTGTCCATGCGTTGTCGAAATACTAATCAAAAACGTTAAAGCAATCAGAAACCTTTTGAGTTATATTTTTCATAATTTTTAATATTGAACTTTTGAGACAGAGCTCAGTTAAAATTTATTATTACCTCCCCCACATTTTTTGTTTACTTCTCTCCCAAACTTTTAATTGCATAAAACTTATCCAATCCACAAGCCAAAAAGTTTTTATATTCTTGTACAACAGGTGTGTAAGCCACAGGTGGATTGAGGATTTTTAAATCGGGCGAAGCGAGGACATAAAAAGGTTGTGAGTTTTTATTAAAATGAATCGCCTCGAAATCTGCCCACATTTTTCCTTCTGTATCTTTCAATTTATTATCGAAAGAGGAAGTGTATGGCGTGTACGGTGCTTTGAGTTTGTTTCTATCGTCTGTGAAAAGTGAAATGAGAATGTATTTATCGCGAATGAGTTCTGTCACGCCAGGTTTATTCCAAACATTTTCTTCCATTTTTCTGCAATTAGCGCAGTTCCAACCTGTAAAATCTATGAGCACGGGTTTGTTGACTTGCTTTGCATAAGCGAGACCTTCGTTCAAATCATGAAAACAATTTAAATTGAGTGGGCAGCGTTGCGGATAGACATAACTGTAACCTGCGGGTGGCAAAATGCCAGAACCCCATTCGGGTGTTGCAAATGTTGATGTCGTTGGATTGTATCGAAAACCTGTCAGCAAATATAATCCAAGCACAATGCTGACGATGCCTAAAATTTTTTTACTGGTCGTCACTTTTGTGATTGAGTCTTTTTTGAAAACTATTTTACCAAAAAAATATAAACCTAATCCAAATGCGCACAAAACCCAGAGCGCCAGCATAAGTTCATACGGCAGTAATTTAGTGTTCATTATTAAATCGGCATTCGATAAAAATTTAAGTGCGAGTGCAATTTCTAAAAATCCGAGTGTCACTTTCACGTCATTCATCCAAGTCCCTGCGCGCGGTAATGCTTTTAGTGCGGTTGGGAAAAAAGCCAACAAACCAAATGGCAATGCCAGCGCGAATGAAAAACCAAACATTCCTACCAATGGTCCCCAAGCAAAACCTGTTGATTGCGATGATTCGACTAAAAGCGTTCCGATAATCGGACCAGTGCAAGAAAATGAAACGAGCGCAAGCGTAAACGCCATAAAAAATATGCCGCCTAAACCTTCGCTTTGCGAAGCACTATCGGCGCGATTTGTCCAACTTGATGGTAAATTTATTTCGTAGTAACCAAAAAATGACACTGCAAAAATTAAAAATAAAACGCCGAAAACGATATTCACCCAAGGATTTGTCGCTAAATTATTTAATGCTGCCGAACCAAAAAGCGTTGTAACAATTGTTCCGAGTAAAACATAAATCACAATAATAGATGCGCCGTAAATGAGTGCTTGACGCAAACCTTGCGCGCGATTTTTTATACCTTTTGTAAAATAACTTACTGTGAGTGGAATCATTGGGAAAACACATGGCGTGAGCAGCGCCAGTAAACCGCCACCAAAACCAAGCAAAAATATTATCCACAAATTATTTTTTTCAGTTGCGGCGCTTACAGTACCATCGCACGAAATTGTTTCACCCGAATGGTTGAAACTAAATTGCGAAGGTGTTAAACCCAAACCATTCGCAAGCATTGCAGGTGTTGAAGCTACTATTGGCATATTTGTTTTCGCGTCGCCGAGTGGAATAGCGAAAGGAACTTCATCGGGTGGTAAACATTTTTCGTTATTGCACACCATGTATTCTAAACTACCTTCTACAACGGGCGAATTGGTGCTGCTAACTTTTTGCGTGTAAACCAAACTATCTTCATAGTATGTGACTACAACGCCGAAAGCAGGATCTTTCGCCGAAGTTTTTTTACCACCCGCTTCCATTAATGCGCCTTCTAATTTTTGATTAGCATTGGGTTTAAATTTTAAACTCGTCGGAATCGGTCCTTCATTTGTTTTTTGATTCGATGAATACACGTGCCAACCCTTTTGAATTTGGGCTTTAGCTTTTAAAAGAAAGGAATTTTCGCCTAATTGCGTGGAAGTAAACGCCCATTCAACGGGCTTTTCTATGCCGTTATTCAATCCTGAGCGTTCATC
>JAYVVO010000387.1:0-3899 GCA_043786955.1 Saprospiraceae bacterium | reverse complement strand
ATTTCCTGTGCGAATAACGGACAGACTTTAAATGTAAATACTACATTTACAGCTCCAGTCACGCCAGGTGTTTACTACATCACAATGTATAATACACTGGATTATCAATGCAATACGGTTAATTACACAAATTCAGCATCAACAGCGATTGCTGTGATAGTTGTTAAAGATTTAACACCGCCAACTATTACTTGTCCTGCAAACATTTCTAAGAATACAGATATAGGAGTATGCGGTGCAACTGTGACATTCAGCGCAGCAACGGCAACGGACAACTGTTCTGCGACTGTAACTCAAACAACGAATTTTACCAGCGGACAAACATTCCCAGTAGGTAGTACAACCATCGGCTATTCCGCTAAAGATCCGTCGAATAATACGGCGGCTTGTTCTTTCAACGTAGTCGTTACTGACAACGAAGCACCAAAAATTACTTGCCCTGCCAATATTTCTGTCAACACAGATGTAGGTGTGTGCGGTGCGAAAGAAACGTTTAGCGCTGCCACAGCAAGTGATAACTGTTCTGCGACTGTAACTCAAACTTCGGCTTTCACGAGTGGACAAACATTTCCAGTGGGAAGTACAACAATCACTTATTCGGCTAAAGACCCGTCGAATAATACGGCGACTTGTTCTTTCAACGTGGTCGTTACTGACAACGAAGCACCGAAAATTATTTGCCCTGCTAATATTTCTGTAAATACAGATGTAGGTGTATGCGGTGCTAAAGTTTCGTTCAGCGATGCCATAGCAACCGATAACTGTTCTGCGACAGTGACTCAAACAACGGCTTACACGAGCGGACAAACATTCCCTGTTGGTACTACAACCATCAGCTATTCGGCTAAAGACCCGTCGAATAATATGGCTGCTTGTTCTTTCAACGTGGTCGTTACTGACAACGAAGCACCGAAAATTACTTGCCCTGCTAATATTTCTGTAAATACAGATGTAGGTGTATGCGGTGCTAAAGTTTCGTTCAGCGATGCCGCAGCAACCGATAACTGTTTTGCGACAGTCACTCAAACAACGGCTTACACGAGTGGACAAACATTCCCTGTCGGTACTACAACCATCGGCTATTCCGCTAAAGATCCATCGAATACTATGGCTGCTTGTTCTTTCAATGTGGTCGTTACTGACAACGAAGCACCGAAAATTACTTGCCCTGCCAATATTTCTGTCAACACAGATTTGGGTGTATGCGGTGCTAAAGTTTCGTTCAGCGATGCCACAGCAACCGATAACTGTTCTGCGACAGTCACTCAAACAACGGCTTACACGAGCGGACAAACATTCCCTGTCGGTACTACAACCATCAGCTATTCGGCTAAAGATCCATCGAATAATATGGCTGCTTGTTCTTTCAATGTGGTCGTTACAGACAACGAAGCACCAAAAATTACTTGCCCTGCCAATATTTCTGTCAATACAGATTTAGGTGTGTGCGGTGCTAAAGTGACTTTTAGTGCAGCCACAGCAACGGATAACTGTTCTGCGACAGTCACTCAAACTACGGCTTATACGAGCGGACAAACATTCCCAGTCGGTAGTACTACCATCACTTATTCAGCTAAAGATCCATCGAATAATACGGTGAGTTGTTCTTTCAATGTTGTCGTAAAAGACAATGAAGCACCGAAAACTACTTGCCCAGCTAATATTTCTGTGAATACCGATTTAGGTGTGTGCGGTGCTAAAGTAAGTTTTGCATCAGCCACAGCGACCGATAACTGTTCTGCTATTGTTACTCAGACAACGAGTTACATTAGCGGACAAACATTCCCAGTGGGTACTACAACCATCACTTATTCGGCTAAAGATCCGTCGAATAATACGGTAAGTTGTTCATTCACCGTGGTCGTAAAAGATAAAGAAGCACCGAAAATTACTTGCCCTTCTTCTGTGACTAAAAGCAGCGACGTAGGGATTTGTGGTGCGAAATACAGTTTTAGCACACCAACAGCTACCGACAATTGCTCTGCCACTGTTACTCAAACGAGTGGTTTAGCGAGTGGTTCAACATTCCCAGTGGGTATAAATACGATAACTTTTACGGCTACTGATCCTTCGGGCAATACTACTTCTTGTAGCTTTACCGTTACGGTTAATTCTCTAGCGAGTTTCAATCCGAATGTGTGTTACAATATCGTCAATAAAAGTTCTGGTTTACCCATTGTGTTGGATGGCAATAACGCTTACCAATACTCTGCGAAACAGACAAAAGTACAGTCGTTCAATTTGGTTTTGCTTCCTAACGGTAATTTGAAAATAGTTTCTTCGAGCGATAAAAATGGTAAATCACTTACCGATGAAGCACCGAAGAAAAATAATCAAGCGAAGCTCAAGAATTATGATGACGATAAGGGGCAATCCGATTGGCAGATTAATTGTTCCAATGGTTATTATGTTATTACGCACAAAGCCAGCGGTCAGGTTTTAACAGTAGGTACTTCGCAAGACGAGGGTAAAACACCGATTGTTGTTGCTGCTGCTAACGGTGGTAATAGTCAGTTGTGGTCTTTAGTGGCTACAACGTGTCCGCCACTCGACGACGATATCCAATCCAAAACAGTTTCCAATATTACTGGTTATGGTGAGACTCAACGTAACGTTATTGACTTCACGACTAATCAAGGCTTGAAGACTGATTTTTATACTGCCGAAAAAATAAATAACGCCAGTGGTAAATTTCAAATGTTGGAGCAACGCGCAAATACAGACGTAACAGATAAAATCAAGTTTATAGCTTTCTACGACAATGTGCCTTATGAAGGAGATAATTTCTATCGAATTAAAAGCACGTTTTTAGATGGAACTGTAACTTATACCGACATTCAACAAATTAACACCAGAGTTTCAAGTGACTTCAGCGTTTTCCCTAATCCGACAGACGAGGAAGCATGGATTGACTTAAAAGCATTCGCTGGTAAAGAAGTCAAACTTGAGTTGACCGATTTAGCTGGTAAAACGCTACAACTTGAAGTGATTCAAGAAGCAACAACTGCACCGCATAAACTTGATTTAACCGGTTATAGTACGGGTTTGTACTTTATTAAAGTGCAAGCAATAGGCAGGCAAGTATTGACTAAAAAATTGCAGGTGGATAAATAAATCTGTAGTTTGAATGGAATACGCCGAGTGATTCACTATCATTCGGCGTTATTTTTTTATGATTTCTAACTACTTTTTTATCTTTTTACGATAGAATACAACGCGGTTGCTACTTTGCAATAGAAAAAATAAGGAATCTTATAACGAGTACTTGAAAATGGAATGCGTGTTGGCACCCAACGATTTTGGCATTTTCGGTAGTTATGCACAAATGGGCTTCAGTAAATGTTACATTTTACTTCCTTGAATTGAAAACCAATTTGAAAGATAAACCTATCTAACAAATAACGCGAATTCAAAAAATCAAGTTGATTTTTTGATCTATATTCCTTTTTTAGAATGAAATAAAACTCAACAATTGACCGAGAAAAACACTCAGTTACATTAAACTATCAAAGATTTTAAAACTAAAAAAGATTTAATAACCTGTACGTAAAATTTGAATTCATCATTCAGAATTCCCTCAATTGCATATCTGTTATTCTGGATAATAACCGGTGAGTAGCAAAAAAATTTATTTTACCTCTTTTAGCTTTTATCAAATATTCACAGCAAAATAGAAAATAATAGCAATATACTAACGATTGGAAGAATATCTTTACAAAAAAAATTCTTATGAAAAATCTTATATTACTCTTAACGCTTTCTATTTCAATTTCGCTTTCAGCACAAAATATTGGTGATACGACAAAACTTCGGGCATTTTGGGTGAGTACCGTGAGTTTTGAAGTTCAAACGCACAGCTACGATGATATTAATAACACTTTGCTCGCCAATAATTATCC
>JAYVVO010000386.1:0-10834 GCA_043786955.1 Saprospiraceae bacterium | reverse complement strand
GTTGAATTTTAAATTCTGCTGGCAGTTTGAACGGAACATCAACTTTTGTATTGAGTGAAGCGATGAATTGCGTACTTTTTCCGATACTATTTTGATATCCATTCGGTAAAATAATTTTCATTCCGCCCTGCGCTTCCTCGTCAATTTGTTGCGACCATTTACCCGAAAATTCATTTCTGCCAAAAAAATACGAATCAAATTTATAATCGTTTGCCCCGCGCTGCGTAAGCGAAACGTTTCTTTCTTCGCCTGAAAATCCATTTTTTGCACCAATAGCCGTACCTGCGTAAGCTCGGATATAAAACTTTGAATGTGGATTATAACTATAATCGTATTTATACAGAACGTTAAATCTTAAAACAGGATCGTTAGAATAGTTTAATAACGATGCACTCTTACCATTAATAATTGCTAATGCACCAAAACGTTTATCGAGCTCGGCAAGGAAAGAAAAATTTGTCGCTGATCTCGGACTTGAAACAGAATGCAGGTAGCTTATTTCTGTTACGGATAAATTGGAGTAGGAAGTTGCAAATCCATTTGAAATAGCATCGCCTTCAATAATTCTATTTTCGCTAGGTAAATAATTTTTTTGATTGATTAATAACTGCCTTACCTGAATTGTATTATTTGAAGTGCTTGCTGAATTTCTATTTATATCCCAACGAAACTTTCCACCGTATCGCGTAAAATAATCTGATTTGTTCAGACCATCCAGATTTTGTTGTTGATCGGAAGTAGCAAAACTTTTCACATCTCCACCAATTACAAATCTGCTTTTTTCATTAAAAAAAGTATAATCAATTTGTCCAACGCCTCGAAAAGATTGGGTAGTAAAACTGTATAAAGGAAATGCTGACCATTCAAACGGTTTTTGCAGAATGCCCATATTATTTATATCTACGCCCACCATAAATTTGTCGTAGGTGTTGAATGCCACAAGTGGTGAAAATATAACTACAGTTTTTCTGGGGTCAAAATTAATATCTGAATAGAATTTTATTTTTAAGGGCGCAGCCAATTTTGCAGTTCCATCGGTTTTAACAAGTGCACTTTTATTTTTAATGCAAGTTTGGGGCAGAACATTGTACGCATCTAAAATAATGTTTTGCGCTTTTGGCGTTTGATGGAAGAGGACAGTTTTTATACTATCTGTTCCTTCATACCATTGTGTTGAAAGAATTGTATCACCAACCGTAGTACTCAAAGAAAAAGGCGTTGCAATGCCTCCTTTATTTTTAATGACAACTTCGTATTTATCGTTTAATTTTTTTATATTCTGAATTGAATACGCTGTAGTTCGTGAAGTTCCGATAATATCTTTCAAAAACCAGTTAATTGAATCGCCAAAATTTGATTGCAACACGCTTTTAAAATCATCGGGTTGAGGATGTTTGAATTTCCATTCCGAATAATATTTTTGCATAGTGGCATCGAATTTTTTTCTGCCGACATAACCTTCCAACATTTTTAAGCCTTTGCTGGGTCTAAAGTAATATGCGTCGCCGTATTGTTTGTTGTTAAACGTATCGGAAGTTAAACGTGGCGCCAAAGTTTGATGATCAAAATATGCAACATTGTTGTCGTAAACACATTTTAAAAAACATAGCCTTTTTTTGAAACCAGGTTCTAACGTATCAACAAAAATAAAAGTTGATGGCTTATTTTGCATGGTGTCATTAAAAATTTCATTCGAGTAACAGTCTTCGTAATAAGTATTTATACCTTCATCCATCCAACCATTATCGCGTTCATTGCTACCCAAAATTCCGTAAAACCAATTGTGTCCGACTTCATGCACTACAACATCTTCTAAATCGCTCGCAGAATTTGCACCACCGATGACGGTAATCATCGGATACTCCATGCCGCTGCCGTGTCTATCGTATTGCGCCACAACACTCGCATGGCTGTAAGGATATTTACCGACGCGCGTTCCGTAATATTCAACGGCGTTGCGAGCGTAATGCGCGCCATTTTTCCAAATGGCGTAATCGCGTGGTGTGAAATAGACTTCGCAGGTTACCTCATTATCTGTAAAATTTCCTTTTGGGATTTTTTCTGTGCGTACAATAAATCGCTTGTCAGCAAACCAACCGAAATCGTGCACATCGTGCGCTGTAAATTGAATCGTTTTATTTTTGACCGCTGAAAGATAAAATGAATCATTACTTTTAGGATCTTTACGTTCAAATTCTTTAAGATCAAGGCTTGCTCTGTTTCTTATAAAAATTCTTTCGCTTTCTGTTTGTAATTCACCAGTTGCAGCAACGACGTAATTTTCAGGTAAAGTGATGCGTACATCAAATGTTGCAAACTCGCCGTAGTACTCCCCGTTTTCTAAGTAGGGTTGCGCGTGCCAATCTGTTGCATCGTAAACGGCAGGTTTCGGATACCATTGCGTTATTAAATATTGTTGGTCAATATGACCAGGTCGCGAAAAAGCAAATGGTATCTTTTCTTCGAAATTTATATTTAGCGCAACGCTCTGATGCGGAAGCAAAGGTTGATTTAAGACTATTTTAGCAATATCGGGGTTATTTTTATCCAGACTAACTTCCAAAAGTTTGCTATCTGTCTTGATTTCAAATTTATTGTAACCACCCAATTGTTCGGGTTTTGCAAAAGAAAACGACGCATCATTCACGCGATTCAGTTGGCGCGTGTAAGCTGTGCTCAAACCATTAAACGCGTTGTAATACAAATGAAAATAAATTTCGCGCAGCGTATCGCTCGAATTATTTTGGTAGATTAAATTTTCTACGCCACTCAAAGTATGTTGAACATCGTTGAGCGTTACGGCAATATCGTAATCAAGTTTTTGTTGGAAATAGGGTTTTTGTGCATTCAATGCAATGCTTAATAAAAAGAGCGTTAACGTAAAAAGTATTTTCATTGAAAGTTTAAGTTGTTACTCCACTTCAGAGCATAATTTATATCGGTACAAAATTAATCGTTTTATTTAATCGCATCATAAAAATTTGGAAAATTTAATAAATGTATGATATATTTGCACCCTTGAAGATTTCAGAGGCATTAAAGCGTTTGAAATCTTCAATTTTTTTTCTCTCTACTTCACTTAACTTTAGTATAAAAGTTTAAATAAACACTATTTAGAGAGTGTCGTAATTTAACAAAATCAGATTTAATACTTAAATATAGGCTTTATGTCACAACACGTTTATTTGACCCAACACGGTTACGATAGAATTAAAAGCGAAATTGAAGAATTAAAAACTAACGGTCGGAAAGAAGCGGCGCGCGCTATCGGCGAAGCTCGCGAAAAGGGCGATCTATCGGAAAATGCAGAATACGATGCCGCAAAAGATGCACAAGGTATGCTCGAAGCAAAAATTGCTGATTTAGAAGGTAAGATTTCTGGTGCGCGTATCATTGACGAAACGATGATAAATAATTCGAGTGTTGGTGTACTGACCAATGTAAAAATTGAAAATCAGAAAACTAAAAAACAGATAACCTATAAATTAGTACCTGAAGCTGAAGCTGATATCTCTACGGGTAAAATTTCCGTGAGTTCACCAGTGGGTAAAGGCTTGCTTGGTAAAGTTGTGGGCGAAATTGCACACGTCACTACACCCAATGGATTTTTAGAGTTTAAAGTTTTAGAAATAACCGTTGGATAAGTTCAACTATACTATGGGCTTTCTTAAAAGAAAGTCCATAGTATAGTTGAGTGAAGTTCATTGTTTGTTAGTTATTCTCGACTAACAAACAACAACGAGCGACTAATTAGGATGCCATTTATCGCTTTTCAAAAATTGGCGTACTAAAATTATCATGAGAATCCAATACAAAATTTCTGAACTCCAAGCCCAAAGTAATCCAAGATGCGTAAAGCGTAAAATAAAATAAATGTAAATGAGATAAATGACGACACAAATAAATTGATACAATAAACCCACAGACGCTGCACCCGTACTCGCTAAAGCATTAAAATAGATGCCACCGATGCTAAACAAAGCCAAAATGACTAGAAGCAATCGCAGGATTGGAAGTGCTTCTTGCACTAAATTACCTTCTTCCGCGTTTTTCAATAAAGGGTGTAAGAAAAAATCTGGGAAAAACAAAATAGGAATGGCTATTAACGCGGTAATAGAAATGCAAAGAATTGTCGTTTTATGAATGGTGGAAAAAACTTTTTCATACTGTTTCTGACCAATTACGTTACTCACTAAAGTATTAATACTTGATGCAAATCCCCAACTCGGAATGGAAAGGAATAAATAGACCATCCGCACTAAGTTAGTAATTGCTAAATCGCGTACGCCGAGATAGGTTTCAACGAAAGAGAAAAATAAAAACCAACTTCCGATACCGACAACGGGTTGTGCAACGGAAGGTAAACTAATTTTCATCTGTTCTTTTATGATGCTGGTATCGAGTTTTCGCGGTTTAAATAAATGATAGGCTTCAATTTTTTTATCGAAAACCATATAAGTTATAAAAAGAATAAACGCAACGATTTCAGCAAGGGTACTCGCCAAACCTGCGCCTTCAATACCGAGATCGGGAAACCCAAATTTTCCAAAGACAAAAGCGTAACAAAAAAATATATTAAGTAAGCCGAGTAAACCCGTATCAATCATTATAAATTTTGTGCGCGCTACACCTGTATAAAGAGAAATGATAGCCAAGCCAGAATAAGAAAAAAAGACACCGTAGGATCTGTATTTCAAAAAAGCTAAACTCTTTTCATAAATCACGGGAGACTTCATGAAATATTTAAAAACTGTCGGGCAACCAAACTGTAGAAACAGGAAAACGAGAATTGCCAAAGCTAACTGAAAATACAGCATGTCAAAAAAGTTGCGACCAACTTCTTCAGGTTTCCCTTCACCCATTCTGCGCGCAATCATTACTTGTCCGCCTTTCGAAAAACCGTAACCAATGGCACTCATTACTAAATAAAAAACGCCGACAAAACCCATCGCCGCAAAATCTTCCTCGCTTTTATAATACAGAAAAATACTGTCGCTTAATGCTACAATGTTTTGTCCCGCACTTCCAAGGATAAGTGGAAAAGCAATTTGCCAAATTTTTCGGTAAGTTATATTGAGTTGTGTGGTCATAATTGTTTTCTGAAAACGTAATCGTTGTGCACTGTGGAACCAAATTGAAAGTTTTTCCGCGCAAAAGTTTCCCAGCCCTCTCGTTCATAAAAACGCATTGCGCCACTATTTTTGAACCAAACAACCAACCAGGCGAACGCATAATTGTTTTCACATCCCCAATTTTCTGCAAAATCGAGCAATATTTTACCGTAACCTTTCCCCCAAAACTCTTTATAAAAATAAATACGCTGAATTTCGATCGCTGGTGTTGTACCAAAAAATTCTTCTGATCTATCCCAACGCATTTTTAAATAACCCGCTACTTGCTCAGTAGTGTTATCAATTAAGAAAAAAAAGATTGATTTAGTTTCCGCTAATTCTGCTTTAATTTTTTCGGGCAGAAATGCCGTACTTGTGTAAGCGTTGTAATTTATGGGATCTGTTTGTGTTTTAAAAGCGTCTTCAAAAGTTTGGTGTGAAACATTGAGAAGTTCTTCCCAATCACTCGAAGTGCATTGTCGAATTGTTATAGTGTTGGTATCCACAGAATTTTATTAATGTCGAAAGATTTTTTCAAGGCAAAGAAACAAAAAATTGAAGTTTCAACAAAGTAAATTAGTTTGAGCTTAAAACAAATTTACCACTTGACCGAATGAGCGAATTCTCATCAACGATATTGTAAAAATGAAAACCTGCGGCAATATTCGTCGGAAGTTTGGCACTGTAAAACGTTGCACCTTCCGCGCCGTGTAATTTATACGTTGCTTCTAATTTTCCTTCAGCATTAAAAAGCGTGATGTACCAATCTTTATCGTTCAGTTTATCGAAATTAAAATTGAGCGTTTGAGAAGTTTTAGAAGGATTCGGATACACGCTGCTGAAAACGGATTGAAAATCTTTGACATCCGTTATTAATTTCGATGAGCTGATACCATCAATATTTGTCACCGTTTTTCCATCGTTCGATACTGTCATTCGTAAAATAGATCTGTTTTGACCGAGCCCAATAAAATTTAGGATGTTACTAAATCTTGGAGCACCTTGAATGATACCAACATTAAAAAGTAAATTCACATTGGCGGGCGTGTTGTCAATAAAAAAACTGTCAATATATTTTGAATAATTTTGAACCAACAAAACTTGATAACTCAATGGCGTTCCTGCGGCACCTTTTATTTTTATTGAACCCCATCCCACTGTTCTAATGCTATCTTTTTCAATAATTATTTGATAGCCTGGCGTATTGTTATAGCCTAATAAAAAGGATTTTAGGGTAAAATTAATCGTATCGCGTTCATTAACAGTTCTAACGGTTGTTGGTGTTAACGGAAAGGAAAAAACATCGGGTTTATAAGTTGCGCTGAAAAGATGTTTTTGTTTCGGTATAATGAGGTTATCTGTTGGCACACCAAATAAACCCGTGAGATCAATAATATTATTTACTGTATGGTCGTAACCAACTGTTGTAAAACCAGTTGAGTCTAAACGATAGTAAAAATTTAGAGTGTCAAGAAATTTTCCGAATTTCGTAATTTGTGGAATAATAATATTAGAATTCTGAAAAGGCGCAGCTAAATTTATTTTGGAAATCGGAAAATTTGATACTGTCGAGGCAGAATCTACCAAAGTGGTATAATCCCAAGTTAAATTATTCCCAACAGTAGGCACAGTTACACCATAACTATAACACAAACGCGAATAAATTGAATCGCTCGAACTGTTGATTGTATAATCACTGCGTTTAATAGTGATTTGAGCTTGGATGTTTGACACCAAAAATAAAACCGCAAATAAAGATAATGCAAATGTTTTTCTCATTTTTTAAAGTACTTAAAAATTAATTTTTAATAAACGATGTTATATAAAGGGTTTGTTTTTATTGAGCGTTTGATCGAATAAAAACAACGTCAAAATTAAAATAAGGTTGAAGTTATTTTATTGAAATGAAATTTGAAGCAATTTAGTTTATTTTGAATTCATTTTCAGGGAATTAATGCGTGTTTTCATAATCTTGCATAAATAATTCGTACATTAAAACACGGGACATTGTTTAAATTAAAGTTGAAATGACGTAAGTTTGTGACAGTAATGTATTTTAAGAGCTATCCTAATAATTTTTTAATTTATTTCCATTAGAATGAAAATTGGTATCGCAGCCGATCATGGCGGGTTTGAGTTGAAAGAAATCGTAAGATCTTTTTTAAATAAACAAGGCTATGAAATTGTTGACTTTGGTGCATTTACGCTCGATAACAACGACGATTATCCCGATTTCGTTATTCCTTTAGCTCAGGCAGTTGCCGAAAAAAAAGTAGATCGGGGAATTGCTATTTGTGGCAGTGGTGTAGGCGCATCCATTGCGGTGAATAAAATTTCTGGTGTTCGAGCGGCACTTATAAATGATTATTTTTCTGCGCACCAAGGTGTTGAAGACGATAATATGAATTTATTATGCCTGGGCGGTCGTGTAACTGGTTTCGCCGCCGCCGAAGAACTCATCACTGCATTTTTAAACGCGACGTTTACAAATGCCGAAAGACATTTAAGAAGATTACAAAAGGTAAAAAATTTAGAAAAGAGTTGATACTTGTTAATCAGAAAATCACCTTTCATTATTAATTACACATCATTTTTATGATTGCGAACATTAAATCAAACCCCCTAATTTTTATTCTGTTCGGCGGATCGGGCGATCTGGCGGCGCGAAAAATTATTCCTGCATTATATAGTTTATTCTTAGACGATTGGTTGGCAGAGAAATTTATAATTATCGGAACGGGAAGGCGCGCATTGAGCGATGCAGATTTTCAGAATAAATTATTGGAAGGTGTGAATAATTATTCTCGTAGAGGTAAAGCGAATGTCGAAAAATGGAATGATTTTTCCAAACACGTCATTTATCAATCATCCGATATAAACAATAGCGATTCTTATATAGCCTTCAGCGAAAAGATTCAGCATTATGAAACCGAATGGCAAGTAGAAGCGCATTTAATGTTTTATTTAGCCGTTGATTCAAACTTTTTTGGCACTATCGCTGAAAATATTTCTAAAAATAAACTGGCAGAAAACGCCGAAACAGCGCGCATCGTCATTGAAAAACCTTTTGGGCACGATTTAGAATCGGCAAAAGCACTCAATAAACAACTCAATAGTCTCTTTCAAGAAAAACAAATTTATAGAATTGACCACTACTTGGGTAAAGAAACCGTTCAAAACATTATGGCTTTTAGGTTTGCGAACGCCATTTTTGAACCTATTTGGAATTGCAATTATATCGAGCAGGTACAAATCTCTGTGACTGAAAAGTTTGGAGTTGAAGAACGCGGCGAATATTACGAAGGTGCGGGTGCTTTGCGCGATATGATTCAGAATCATTTATTACAACTACTTTGCTTTGTGGCGATGGAAATTCCTGTTAATTTTAGTGCAGGTGAAATCCGTAATAGAAAAGTAGACGTTTTAAAATCAATTAGAAGGATTTCAGCCGATGATATTAAAACCAATTTGGTGCGCGGTCAGTATGGCAAAGGTGAAATGGACGGCACAGCACTTTTAGGTTACAGAGAAGAAGTGAAAGTAAGTCCAACATCTAACACGGAAACATTTGCAGCAATTAAATTTTTTATTGATAACTGGCGTTGGCACAACGTGCCGTTTTATGTGCGTTCTGGAAAACGGATGGAAAAATCATCGTCGTCCATCACTATTGAATTTCGCGCTATCCCGCATTCTATTTTCCAAGAAATTGCTACCAAAGACTGTCATCCAAACCGATTAGTCATTAATATTCAACCCGAAATGAATATTCGTTTGCAATTGCAGGCAAAAAAAACAGGACTTGAGATGCTGCTCAACTCTATTGATATGGTTTTTAGTTACGACGATGCTGCAAAAAAACAAACGCCCGAAGCTTACGAAACTTTATTGCTTGAGGTGATGATGAGCGACCAAACTTTATTTATGCGCGCTGACCAAGTAGAAGCAGCGTGGGAATTAGTAATGCCAATTTTAAACGCTTGGAAAAACGAAACTGAAAAAGATTTTCCAAATTATGCCGCACACACTAATGGACCTGCAGCTTCAGATGCATTGCTCGCGCGCGATGGTCATAAATGGTTGTAAGCATAAAAAAAACTTTATGGATATTCATGTTTTCAAATCGCAAGAAGAATTGCTGTCGTCATTGGCAGAATATTTTATAAAAATTGGCAATGCAGCGATTGCAGAAAAAGGCGCGTTCGACGTTTCATTGGTGGGTGGCAATTCTCCTAAAAAACTGTATGCGCTTTTAACAGCTGAAAAATTTAAAACGCAAATTGATTGGAAAAAAATTAATTTTTTTTTCGGCGATGAACGATATGTTCCAGCAAACGATCCACAATACAACGCGCTCATGGTGGAGAATATTTTGTTTGAGCCGATGCACATTTCTGAATCACAAATTTTTAGAATTGATACTTCGCTTTCACCCTATGAATCAGCTAAAAATTATAACGAAGTTATAGCCGCGCATTTTAAAAATAAAACTGTTCGTTTCGATCTCATTCTGCTCGGTCTCGGCGATAACGCGCATACTGCTTCTCTTTTTCCATTTACGGAGGTACTCACTGAAACGAGCGCATCGGTTAAATCTGTTTTTGTAAAAGAACTTAACAGCTACCGCATTACGATGACCGCACCGATGATTAATCAAGCAAAGCACATTGCTTTTTTAGTTTTCGGTGAAGATAAAGCGGAAGCAGTTGACCAGATTTTAAACGCTGCGCGCGATATTCAAATATATCCTGCGCAACTTATTAAACCATCGAACGGTAAACTTGATTGGTTTTTGGATGAAGCAGCAGCAAAAAAGTTAAAAGTTAAGGAGTGAGAAGTTAAGGAGAAAAGCGCTGATAGTGCGACACGTTTTAGAATTGGGTGAAGTCCGATGAATATCAAAAATAAAAATCATAATTTATGCTACCTAAAATAAATCCGACTAAAACAGCGGCTTGGAAAAAAATAAAAGTGCACCATACTGAAATGAAGTCCGTGCAAATGAAAAATCTTTTTGCAGATGACGCTAAAAGATTTCAAAAAATGTCTATCACGTTTGATGATATTCTTTTCGATTATTCAAAAAATATCGTAACGGATGAAACTCAGAAATTACTTCTCGAACTCGCCGCCGAGTGTAAATTAAAAACGGCAATCGAAGCGATGTTCAGTGGCGAAAAAATTAATGAAACTGAAAATCGCGCTGTTCTTCATACCGCACTCAGAAATTGTTTTGATGCGCCTGTCATGCTTGAAGGTAAAAATATTATGCCCGAAATTAGAAGCGTTTTGGAACAAATGAAAACTTTTTGCGGAAAAATTCATTCAGGAGCGTGGAAGGGATATTCAGGAAAAAAAATCAAGAATATTGTCAACATCGGAATTGGCGGTAGCGATCTCGGACCAGTTATGGTGACGGAAGCGCTTAAACCGTATTGGGTGGAGGGTATACAAACTCATTTCGTTTCTAATGTAGATGGTTCGCAAATTGCAGAAACTTTGAAAAATTTGGATGCTGCAGAAACACTTTTCCTCATTGCATCCAAAACTTTCACGACGCAAGAAACTATGACAAACGCTATCACCGCGCGCGAATGGTTTTTAAAATCGGCGAAAGATGAAAAGCATATTGCTACGCATTTTGTCGCTCTATCCACGAATGAAAAAGAAGTCATCAAATTTGGCATCAATCCAGAAAATATGTTTGTGTTTTGGGATTGGGT
>JAYVVO010000385.1:0-3904 GCA_043786955.1 Saprospiraceae bacterium | reverse complement strand
ATTTTATTACCGGAATGTCAGGCGTTCGCATCGTAGGAGATTCTACGGAGCGGTACGAAAATTTTGATTTGGTTTTACTTGGACCAAACTTATTTCATAAATGGGAAGGGGATTTTAAAATTAAAGGAATGAATAATGAAGGTATGAAGGAATTAAAAAATGAAGGAATGAATAGTGATAAAAATTCTTTCGTTCCTTCACTCCTTCATTCCTTCATTCCTAATTATCGCGTGATTACTATTCAGTTTGGAATGGGATTGTTTAATGGACAGTTTTTTCAGAAAGAACGGTTTTATAAAATCAGAAAACTTTTACAAGAATCAACAAAAGGAATTAAGTTCTTAGAGAAGACTGTAAATTTAGCAAAACCCTTAATACTGAATTTAACGCAAGACAAAGGCTTTAAAAATGTTATCGAGTTTTTACAATTGCTCGATCTGCTGTCTGAATCAGAAGATGCTTGTTTTCTCTCGAGTGAAGGTTTTTCAGTTAAATCTTCGAATACAGATAATACGCGGATTCAAACAGTTTATAACTATATTTTAAAAAATTTTACCAAATCAGATTTAAAAATTGCCGAAGTAGCGGAGCAAATTAATATGACAGATTCAGCGTTCAGTCATTTTTTTCATAAATTTGCTTTTAGAAGTTTCACGCAATTTTTGGTTGACGTCAGAATTGGATACGCCTGTAAATTAATGCTCGAAACCGACGATACAATTGGGCAAATAAGTTATAATTCTGGTTTTAATAATATAGCTAATTTCAACCGCCTTTTCAAAAAATATCGTCTGTGTACGCCCGTAGAGTATCGTCGTCGCTACACTGAAAAAAACAATTTTGATTGGACAAATCAGATAACACCTTGGCAATTTATGCCTTCGAAAAATAAAACGCATAACCCTATTGAGCCGCAGTTTACGACGCAATTGGTGCACGTGTAAAACAAAAAAAGCATTATCAAGTTACGTGAACCGATAATGCTTAAAAACAATACTATGATAGTGCTCCCGACAGGATTTGAACCTGTGACCCTCTGATTATGAGTCAGATGCTACTAACCAACTGAGCTACAGGAGCAGTTTCGCGCAAAAATAAACTAAAAATTAGATTAATTGCAATTAAACACCAATAATTAAAAGATTGGCGCGTTTTTTTATTTCGAATTCAAACCTAATAGCATCTTCGCAGTTAATAGGTTAATTTCACTTTTTACTTTTCACTTCAATTCATATCCATGTTGTGAAAAACGTTTATGACGTCGTCATCGTCGTCTAATTTGTCTATCAACTTAATAACGTCATCCACTTTGTCGTCGTCGAGTTGTTTCAGCAAAGACGGTATGCGCTCGGCACCAGCTTCTTCAACTTCAATTTTGCGCTCCTCAAAAAACTTTTGCATCAAGCCAAAATCGGTGAAAGCGGCATAGAAAATATACTCGTCGTCCTCGGTTTTGTATTCTTCTAAACCCGCATCAATCATTTCTAATTCGAGGTCGTCAATGCTCGCAATATTTTCTTTCTTGACTTTAAAAAAACTTTTGCGCGTAAATAAAGAATCTAACGAACCTGAAGTGCCAAGTTTACCATTTGTTTTGGTAAAATAACTCCGAACGTTTGCCACGGTTCGCGTCGGATTATCCGTGAGCGTTTCAATAAAAACAGCAATGCCATGTGGTGCATAACCCTCGTAAACAACTTCGGCGTAATTTTCAGAATCTTTAGACGTGCCCCGTTTAATTGCTGAATCTATGTTAGCTTTGGGCATATTAACTTTCTTAGCGTTCTGAATCGCTAAGCGTAATCTTGGATTGGTTTCGGGTACTCCTCCACCCTCTTTAATCGCAATGGCGATTTCTTTTCCAATTTTGGTAAATGCTTTTGCCATAGCACCCCACCGCTTCATCTTTTTTTCTTTTCTATATTCGAACGCACGTCCCATAAATCAATTTTACATTAATGCGGCGCAAAAATAAGATTTTTTTGCTATTTTTTATTTATTTTTAAAAGCCTCCAATGCTTTTTTTGTGGTTTCAGACAGCAATAATTTTGCACTAATGTTTGAGTTGGCTAAAATTTGCTTTTCTAAACTTTTTATATCGCCAGAGTTAACCCAATTCATTTTTTTTATTTCTTGCAACGCCTCTGCGGAATATTGCGCCGACGTTTCTGTCCAAAGTTTTGATGCTGCGTGTAATTCGGTGAAATCTTTTACAATTGTATTAAAAATACCGTGCGTTTTTGCCCAATCGGAAGGATGAAAAATAGTTGGCGAATAAGCCAATTGCGCAAATGCTGCAGCGCCCGTTTTTCTTTGAACGACGGGACCAATCACAAAAGGACCAATGCCAATGGCGAGTTCGCTGAGTTTAATCGCTGCGTTTTCAGTCGCGATGCAATAATCTGCAGCTGCGCAAATTCCAACACCGCCACCCACAGCTTTGCCTTGGACAGCAACGACAATCGGTTGTCGCGTGTGCATCATGGCAATCATTAATTCTGCAAAGCCTGAGAAAAAATGCTGAGCCGCTTTTAAATCATTAATCGCTAATAATTCATCTAAATTTGCACCCGCACAAAAAGTTTTTTCGCCTCCACTTTTCAATAAAATTATACGCACTTCAGGATTTACTTCCGCATCTTTTAAAGCTTTAATAATTTCATTTAAAAGATAGCGCGGCAGTGCATTCTGCGAGGGATGAAAAAATTCGATTATCGCTACACCGTTTTCGACTGCGATGTTTACAAACGCTGTTAGTAGATTAAGTTTATCCATTCCTTGTTATCTTTCGTTTAAAAGTTTTAGTTAATAACCCAACCGTCCAAAACGTTTTTTCTTTCTTCGCCATTCGTTGAAATTTTTTAATCAAACCTCCACAAATTTAAACGATTTTTTTCAATTGCAACCACAAATATAATTGAAGCGAAAAATTACGAATTACAATAGCTAATGAGCGTAATTCGTAATTGATAAATTAAAATTATTACCTTAGCCGCTATGTTATACATTGTACCTACACCTATTGGCAATTTAGAAGATATTACGCTGCGCGCATTGCGCGTATTGAAAGAAGTAGATTTTATTTTGGCGGAAGATACGCGCACAACGCGACATTTGTTGAATCATTTTGGCATAGAAAAACAATTGCGCGCTTATCATATTCATAACGAACATGCAAGTATTTCGCAAACGATTCAAGAATTGCAGCAAGGTGCGAACATTGCACTCGTGAGTGATGCTGGCACACCAGGCATTAGTGATCCAGGATTTTTAATTATTCGAGAAGCACGCAAAAACAATATTGAAATTGTGAGTTTACCTGGTGCAACTGCGTGTATAACTGCATTAAGTGTTTCAGGTTTACCGTGTGATGCGTTTCATTTTGAAGGATTTTTACCTCACAAAAAAGGGCGGATGACGCGTTGGAAATATTTATGTACCTTAGAAAATACTTTTATTGTTTACGAAAGTACGCACCGCATCATTAAATTTTTGGAAGAAACGATTACGTATTGCGGTGCAGCGCGCACAGTTTGCGTTTGTCGCGAACTCACAAAGCTGCATGAAGAAATCGTTTGCGACTCGGCACAAAATGTTTTAGCACATTTCATTCGCGCCGAAGCCATTACAAAAGGAGAGTTTGTAGTTGTTATTAATGGCGTTTGAACAACTATAATTTAACAAACCGCAACGCTGCTGCTTCGCTAAAAAAATGTATGAGATACTGCCCCGCGCTGAACGATTCAATATTAATTTTCAAAAGAGTTTGATTATTTTTAAAAACCTCTGAAAGCATCGTTCGACCCAACATATCAACAATCTCGAAAGGCGTATCAACATTTTTAGACGCTGATGCGTTAATAAAAATTTCGCTTTGGGCGACATTTGTTTGAACCGAAAAACT
>JAYVVO010000384.1:0-3908 GCA_043786955.1 Saprospiraceae bacterium | reverse complement strand
TGCGGGCGTTTGAGCTTTTATCTGCACTTGCACAGCGCAGAGCAGTGTGAAAACAAAAAGGACTTTTAAAGAATGATATTCCATGTTTTTTTAGTTGACAGTTGAAAGTTGACAGTTGACAGTTTGAGAGCGATAAACGACTGTCAACTGTCAACTATCAACTAATTTCCTTTATCTAAATCTAATAAATTATTGTTTGAGCCTTTATCAGTAGTGATACGACTTTTAAGTTTTTCTTTACCTTCCAACGCGGCTAATTTTTGTTTAGCCTCCGTAACTAATTCCGGGAAATTTTTAACACCATCAACGATGGAATTAAGTGCTGCACGCGCGCCGAATAAATCATTGCGTTGAACATATATATCGGATTGCAAAATAGTACACCGCGCTGCCCAATATTCAAACGGATTATTCTCGGCAGCTTTATCGGCTTTAGTAAAAGCCACATCGAATTGTCCGCGTTTATAAGCAATGAGTGCATCTAAATATTTGGCTTCGTAAAGCGCTTCGTCATTCGCAGTGTTGGTGCGAATTGATTTTTCAATTTGCGTTTGCGCGTCGTCCAAACTATTTCTATCAATCGCGACTTTACCCAAATATAAACTCGCCGTAGAAATTTGTGCTTGCGAAGCGCGCGCATTGCTGGCTACTTTAGTCGCAAATTCTGCTACTGCGTCCGATTTATTCAACCGATACGCCGAACGCATCGCGCCGAGTTCTGCCTCGAAACGTTTATCATCCGTACTCGCCGCCTTTTCAAATTTAGAATATAAATCAAGGGCTTTAGCGAAATCTTTTTTATTATTGTAAGCCAACAGTGCAGCATTTTCAACACTTTTTTCATAAAACCGAGATTGTCCGCGCTGAACCACGTTTTCATAATCGGCTTGCGCGTTGTCGTAGTCCTTTAAAGCAGCATGACTTTCTGCGCGATAATAAAACGCAGGCGTAGTGTTCACCGAATTAGGAAAACGACTCAAATACGTTGTAAAATTGGCAACCGATTTTTGATAATTGCTTTGTTCATATTGCACTTCCGCCGCGCGATACGTAACGCTGTCTTGCTCTAAAGCGTCTGCTTTATAACCTGGAATAGTTTGCAAAAAAGCAAAATAATCGTCGGGCTTGCTCAAATCGTTCACATAAATATCTTTTAAACGGTCTTGTGCAGATTTAGCTTGCAGTGCCGACGGCGAATTATAAAAAACCTGCTTGTAGTAATTAATCGCTTGCTCACTGTTTCCTTTATTTTGCGCAATCAATCCTAATTTCATTAAACCTTGCACCATAATATCGGGGCGGTTTCTATAATTCGTGATGAGTTGCATGAGCGCGCTTTGCGCTTGATCGAGTTGATTAATATTCAAATACGTTGAGCCAACTTCTAAAAGTGCAATTGGCGCAAACTCCGATGTCGGATAAGTGTTGTAAACTTTTTCTAAAGAAAGTATTTTATCAACTGGTTTACCTTGCAAACCCTGAATAATACCTTGCTGATACAACGCATAAGGCACACCCGCATAATTTTTACTGATGGCTTCGTTATAATATTTCATGGCGTTGTCGTATTGATTTTTCTTAAAAAAACAATCACCCAAACGCAAAGTCGCATCGCCGAGCATCTGCATTTTAAGTCCGTCGTTATGTATGTTCGACCAATTAGCACGAAGCGCAGTTAAACAATCTTGAAAATTAGTTTGAGCCGCAGTATAATTTTTTTGTTTCAAATTATCATAGCCATTTAAATAATTAGCGGAATACACCGCCGATTCAGGTGGCAAATTATTGAGTGTGCGCGCTGTCGTGAAATAACTATTTAAATAACGTTGACTGGCGGCATAATCTTTTTGTTGATGCGTAATATCAGCGAGCCAATATTCTGCCATCGTTTTTGTAGTGGCGTCAGGTGCATCGAGCAAAGAATTTTCAAAATAACGCTTGGCGTTAACAATATCATTTTTCTGATACAACTCCATTCCTTGATACACATTTGCTTTTTGCAAAGTTTCGCGCAATTTAGGCGATTTATACGACGCGTTCGACATCACGCGTATCGCGCCATCGAAATTACGCGTTTGCAGAAGTGCATCGCCGAGCAATGTTTGTGCGTCATTGTAATATTTTCCACGCGGCGGAATTGCTTGCAGCGCATCAACGGCTTCTTGCGTTTGTTTCAATTCGTAACACAGTTTGCCGTAATTCCACTGTGCTTCTTCTTGCGTTGGCAAATCGTAATTCAGTTTTGCCGCTTGCGCAAATGCTTGCTTCGCTTTGTTTCTATCGCCGAGCCGCAAATAACAATCACCGAGCAAATACATTCCATTTTGTCCTGTCGTGTTATCGGAGCGATTGAGATTTTCTAAATTTTGCGCCGCTTCGGTGTAATGTCCGTTTTTATGTTGGCAAAATCCGAGTTGGTAAAAATCCTCTTCACGCATCGCGTTATTACCATCCGCACCGACGGTTAAATATTTTTCAGCATTTGCAAAGTCGCGTTTTTCAAAATACGCCTGACCTACCAACTGATTAATTTGCTTGTAATTTTTTATCTTCGGATTATTCGCCGCGTCCAAACCATAGCGCAAAACGTTGTCGTAATCTTTTTTAGCCGCATAGACTTGTACCAACATATACGGCGCAATACCTGCATATTGCTTGCTGTCTTTAATGCGTAAAAAAGATTTCGCTGCCTCATCTAAATTATTTTCATAAAATACGCACAAACCGTAATAATAATTAGACTCCAGATAATATTGTGCAGATGTATTTTCCTTTTGTTTGACGAATTGGATTTTCGCTTGAGGAAATTTTTTCTGCAAAAATAAAGAATAACCTATTTTAAAAGCTAATTGATCGCGCAAAGCCGGCGACACTGTACTCGCTGGAACACTTTCGTAAAATGCCAGTGCTTTTTCAACCTTATTCTGATTGAAATAAAAATCACCCATCTCCAAAGCTGCTTCGCTCGCCAACGGATCTGGATAGTACGTCCGAATATAATCGAGCATCAACTGCTCCGCATTTGGCTGGTTTGCCCGCACAGCCGATTTAGCCAAATACAATTCCGCCCTACCGCGCAACAAACGCGTCTCAGGCTCAACTGCTGGTCGCAACTGATTGAGCGATGCCGTAAATTCCTGTATCGCGACATTATAAATGCCCTTATCATAAAAATCCAGCCCGCGTTTGAACGCCGCATCTGCTTCTGTGAATGCCGCCGTTTGTTGACCAAACGCCAACACCGACACCATCAAAAATAAAATCGAGCCTAATAATTTGGACTTATACATACAGCATACAGTTGTGTGAAAGGTATTTTTTAAAAGTATTGTTCGTTTGAGTTGTTATGTAATTTTAAATTGAGTACAATTTTAACACTTTAACCTTAATTTAAACGCAACTCAAGCCAAAAAATTTCTTTATCTATCATTAAAAAATTTTAAACTAAAACTTTTATGGTTTTTAGTCTGAAGATTATGGCTTGCAATACTAAGACCTTTCAAAGATAAAATATCTTTAAAACGATATCATCTCGAAGTTGCCACCCCGAACAAATTATATTGGATGTAATCCAGCGGAAAGTAATAATGTTCTCAGGTTAACGACTTTTACGGTTTAATTTCAACTTAATTATAGTTACCCTTCCAATAGAGGAAATTCCCAGCATTAAATCATAATTATTTGCGGCTGTTAAGATTAAACTTGTGCTGCCTAATATTACCTACTTCATTAAAATGGTTCATTAGCTTACTACTCAATTTGAAATAATAATTTTTTTTAGAAGTAAATTTGATTGTTCCAAACAATTATTTAAATTTGTAATTAATTTAGGTAAAGTATCATTCTAAACAAAATTTTCAGTGAAAGATTTAAAATACCTTTGGGCATATTTTGGTCCGTTATCGGTT
>JAYVVO010000383.1:0-3940 GCA_043786955.1 Saprospiraceae bacterium | reverse complement strand
ACATGAGTTACATGAAAACTTATAAACACCACACAAACAAAGAGTTACGCACTTTAAAACTCTTAAAAAATCATGTAACCTACTCAATTCATGTAACTCATGTAGGTTTCATGTAAGTTAGGTTACATGATGCAACTAATTGAAAAACAGTTTATTATACCACTCATGTAACTCATGTAACCTAAAATTGAAAAAACTAAATAAAATAATACTAACAAAATATTTCAGTCTTGTTTTAGCGTATAATAACCGTAAAATGAGTTTTTTAGTGTGGTCTTGTATTGACTACATCTTTCAAAACATAAGCCTTTCAAGGCGTTACTCACTGCAATGAGTGATAATTTACGGTTAACGTGACCAAATTCTAATTCTTCTTTAATTTCTGTTGCCGTCATAAATATTGCACCAGGTGTTTCTTTTGATGCTGATATAAACATTTTTTGAATTAGTTCAATCTCTACGTAAGTACGTTTGAACTGTGTGTTATTTTTTTCAGAATATGTTATTTCGTCGGGTGTCATTTCATATTTAAAACCACTTTTAAAGAGTGCGTAAGCCTGTGACCATACGGCGTTAATATCTACTTTGTAGGTATATTGAAAATCAAATCCTTGAATTTCAAAAATTAACCAACGCACATTACCAGTTTCATCAGTTAAAAAATCACCATTATTTGTACTTGCAAAAAAACTTGCAGTGCGTTTAAAACGAACGGGTTTTTTACCGTATGGAGGGCGTTCTTTAGCGTGGTCTGCAGTTAAGTAATTTTTTATTGAATTAATATCTTTCTTACTTATTCCCGCCAATTCATCTAAATTTATTATTAAATTTTGACAAAGGGCAATGCGTCCGTCTTTATCAATATCCAAATTTTCTTTTATGTAAAACGCTAATTCAGGGGGACAAAGAAATCTAATAAACGTTGTTTTGCCGTCGTTTTGCTTACCAAATAAAGTTAAACACTGTTTATTAAAAGGAATTTTACCAATAGCACACGCCACAACTCGAACCAACATTTTTTTAAATTGCATCTTAAAAAAATAATTATCCTTTGCTTTTACATGGCTTGCTAAAAATTCGATGTGGTCAAAGTCGCCTTGTTTCCAATTATACGTTTTATTAACTGTTTCAAAATATTCTTTAAATGGGTGGTACTGCTTCGGGTATTTAGATTTTAAAAGAGATAGCAAAGGCTTTTCTACACCGTTTAAACCAGTGCGTAAAATCTCACATATAAGCTGGTCTTCATTAACCGTTTCAAATTTATTTTTTCCGATAACTGAAATTTCAACATCGTTAGCGACTATGTTGTAACGTACATCATAACGCTCATCTAAAAAATTTTCAATCAAACTAATTTTAGGCAGTGTGCCATTTTTGGGAGCGTGTGTTTTTGTTTCCACTGCTGGGTTATTTTGGGTAGTGTAATTAATCGTTTCTGTTTCCACTGCTGGGTTATTTCTCAAATAGGCAGCTATTTGTTTATGCTCATACTTTGCGTGTTTACTGTTCTTTAATGCACTACCAACTGTTTTTTTTATTTCAGCTTCAGTAAAGTCCGATTCAGTATAAGTAAGGCAATGACTTAAAACTAATTCGGCTTCTAAACCGTGTTCGTTTAAATCGTTGGCTAAAAAATGAATGTAATTGTTACGTCCACTCGGAATATTTCTACTTTGCGCGTGTTGCTCACAAATGGCAATGATTGTATTATTGTCAATCGAAATTTGCGTGTCAAGTGTGTTGGGTGGTCTTTTTTCGATCCGCACAACTTCTTTTTTAATCAAACTTTCAGCACTCGGAACAAATACTTTACTTTCAAGATTTAGGTAAATTAAATCTTTCGGCACATAACTATAAAACCACTTTCGAGATAAATTTCCTGTTGATGTGTCAATATTTGGTTCGTGGTCTTTTTTCTTTTTACCAATATTCATTAATTTTTCCAAAACGTCAAAAAATGCCACATTAACGGCTTTATGCGTATCGGGGGTAGAATCACACCAAACTAAAATTCGTAAACCGTGACGGCTGGGGGAGGGGAATACGCAAAAAATATATTCGCACTTTTGGAGTTCTGAAATTGCAAATTCAGTTTGTAAACTGTCGGGAAAGCCGTCAATGTCAAAACCTATTATAGGCACGTAAACTTTACAGCTTTTATCATTACGATAATACCAATCACCGATGACAAAAGAATTTAGTTTTTCTTTAAATGGTTTGTAAATCGCTTTACCTTTTGGATAGGCTTCTAATAATTCATTGTGTTTAGGTATGTGCTTAACATCTTGAATTTCATTTACAAATTCTTTGAATCTCAATACTTTAAAATTTTCCGTTTGATTGCCTTGTACAATCGAAATTGGAAAATTTAAACGATTTTCACCGTAAGGAGTTTTGTAAATCTCGCACTTTTGATTTAACTTTGTCATGTATTTAAAAAATTTAAAACGCGGTCGGCTTCATTGCTTGCCGCGTTTTTTTTGTGAAAGAATTATGATTTTTCAAAAATTGCTTTTGCCATTCTAAAAAGTTTTTGCAACTCGGATTTAAAATGGTATGCCGTTAATGGTGTTAAAGTCGGTTCGCCAACATTTTCAGCTTCATATAAATAGGCTTCAAACATTCGTTCTAAAATTTCATTTGCTCCGTCTGCACCATTAATACTAATAGTACTTTCAACCTGTTTTGCTAATTCCAACATAGTGGGCTTTGCGCTTACGGTGTTGACTGTGTTTTTAATCTCGCTCATTTTTTTATGATTTTAAAAGTTATAAAATAATTATGCAAATATAATAAGAATAGTATCATAGTTCAAAATTAAAATGATAACATCCTTATCATAAAATCATTATTTTTTTGATTTTCGATTTTATTTACTGACATTTGCAGTAAAAAATTGTAAATGAGTACGGAAAAAGAAACAGTAGTTTATAAACCTAAAGGTCAAAAAGTTTACATTCTTTCATTTGAATGTGAAATACTCGGTGCGTGGACTAATTTAAAACAAATGTGTATTGATAGGTCATTAATTGAAAACTTTACTTCTTATTCAAAACTTTCTAAAGATGTAGCACAACTTAGAAATCAAAACGAAGAAATACCAACGTTAGAAATTAAAACAAAAGACTTTAAAGCCTATCAAATAAAAATTGAAAAACTAAAATAAAACATTCTCAAAGTATATCCGCGCTCATCCTGTGGGCAGTGATTTAAGGTTTTCAAATTGGTGTCGCTTCCGTTTCTCAAATGTTTTGAACGTCTCTAAAACTTCCGATTTTTTAAACCTAACTATTGAACCGTTACGGTACTTCTGAAACGCGCCAAACTTCGCCATTTTATCAAGTGTAGCCAAACCAACACCCAAGAGTTTAGCGGCATCCTGTCGCGTTATAAAACGGTCGTCGTCGTGTTCGGGCTTCGGTGCTGGCTGTCTGTGCTTTAAATCGAGTAACAACGATTCTATATTACTCAAACGGTTGTCTATGCTATCAAAAGGATTAATCATTTTTTTTAGGATTGAAAAGGTAAGCGACCATATTTTGGGGTGTATTTTTTAGATTCTATTAATTCAGATTTAATAAAATATACTTTTTTTCCAGTACCATGTTTTTTAATCCTACCTTCTTTTGCCCATATATCTAACGTTTGCAAAGAAACAAGATTTAAAATGCTGGCGGCTTGCTTTCTTGATAACATCTCGGGGTAATCACTGAATTGTGATTTTTCGGGTTTCATAAAAGCACTAAGTTTAGCATCTAACATTTTTTCTAATTCTGTTTCGATACTGTCCCAAATAACATTTGTCATAATTTTAAAATTGAGTAAATAAATTAACTATTTTTTATGACACAAAGTAATGAACTAAATATTAATTGAAAAAGTACATAAAAAAAAACAAAAAATGACAAAAGCAAGTCATTTAAACAAAAAACAAAAA
>JAYVVO010000382.1:0-3944 GCA_043786955.1 Saprospiraceae bacterium | reverse complement strand
TAGCATTTTCGTAACCGTATAAGGTTTTATGTCATTAGTTAATCCCAATTTTTCATCTGTGAAACGTAAATGCACCGCGTAATCCATGTCAAATTGTTTTACGTCAACGGGGTGAGGATAGAGGACAATCAGTTTTAAACTCATTTTAAGATTTTTTTAAATGTTTGAAAAAAATTTGAAGGCTATGTTCGGGGAACTTTCAAAGTTCTCCAAACGTTTTGTGCTTATAAAAAAATGGCATTCGTGTTTCTTGGGTAGCGCGCTTTATACTTCTTTTTTCGATGCCCAAAAAGATAAAATCCTTCTGGCGCAGTCGTTTTAACGATTGAATTTTCTTCGCAATTTGGAGAAACTATAAATGGTGTCCAAAAATCACTTCTTCGATTTTCTTGAATAAATTTTGATATTTCGCATGGGCAAATGACTATTACGCCATTTTCATATCCGCTCATTCAAGTCTTAGTTTATAGCTGCAAGCTATGAACGAGACTTGAATGTGTTATTTTCGGGTCTCTGACCCGTACTACGACTTAAACAAGTGTTGTAGTTTTTTTAACGCTTAATGAACGCACTATTTTAGAACGGGTCAGAGACCCGAAAATAACACATTCAAGTCTCGTTTATAGCAGCTTCGTAGCTAAAAACTAAGACTTGAACAAGCATTACGCGTTTTTACGAACACTTAGTTCGAGCAGGTACGTTCGGAGAACTTTAAAAGTTCCCCGAACGTTTTTGTAAACGAAAAACTATTAACAAACAACTATCAACGAATTGCTATTTCGCTGGCACTGGTAAATCCGAGTTAAAAATATCCCTAAAAGCTTTCCATTTGCCGTCTTCTTTTTTCCAAAGCACGATGTATTTACCTATGTCAGCTTGTTTGCCGTCTTTCGTATGAAGTTCATACGTGCCTTGTTCGGCTAAACAGGTTTCGCCACCAAAAACGTTGGTTGTTTTTATACCTAAACCTAAACCCGATTTGATGAAACCTGAAATAGCACTTTCAATATTTTTTCGACCGACAATTACAGGTGTGTTCGATTCCATAAACTCCGCATCCATGGTGTAATAACTGGCATAACCGACCGAATCACCTTTGACATAAAAATCTAATTGGCTCTGAACAGCCGCTTCAATATCTTTTCGGGCAGAAGCCAAATCGAAAGAAGCAACGGGTTTAGGTTGCTCTGTGCAAGCAGAGAAAAAAATGGTGCCTGTTATTAAAGCGATGGGCAAAATTGAAAAAGAAAGTTTCATAAAAATTGAAATTAAAAAAGTGAAAAAATATGTTATTGACGTTCGGGGAACTTCAAAAGTTCCCCGAACGTTTCGAAAAGCGCATTAATTAGATTGCACCCGTTGTTTCTCATCCACTCCCGATTGGCGATTACGCGCCGATTTTAATTTACCATTACCAAAAGTATTAGAGTAAGAAAGTCTGACCACGCGCTCAGCGAATTGATAAGTACCTCTGACATTGAAGTTTTGATCGGGCAAGTTAATGGCGCCAAAATAATTGCTTCCTACAAAAATATCTTGTGCATTTAGGCGCAACTTACCCCAAGTCGAACCTAAATCTTTTTGAATACCCACACCCACTGAACTCGTTGCTTCCCATTTCATAATACCAAAATAGTTGGGTGAATCGTAATTACCTGATAGTTCGAGCGACCATTTGTTAGGCAATTTAAAAGATTGGGTTGTGTTAACACCGTAAGTCACTGCGTTTTTACTGATGTTTGTGTGATCCAAAACGTAGTTAGTTTCTGTGTAGCTGAGATAAAAGTTGTTTTGCATTTCCCACCAATCTGTTGGATGAAGTGGCAAAAACAAATTGGTGTTCGCTACTTTGATATTGGTTAAATTGGTCCAAGTATTCAATTGCTTGTTGGTAGCGGCATCAATAATGGGCGTAAAGCCAATCGAATTTTCTTCTATGCTGTACGACACTGAGAAATGATACGCTTTGTAACCGTAATCAATTTTAAACGCATTGGTGTAAGCAGGTTGTAATAACGGATTGCCGCCGAGTAACGTAGTTGGGTCAACAAAAACTAAAAATGCCGCCAAGTTGAATAATTTCGGTCGCGTTATGCGGCGACTGTACGACACATTCAGACTTTGCAATTCAGACAAAGTTTTTGTTAAATACAAACTCGGAAACCACTCGCCATATTTTCTATCCACCTGATTTGGTTTTGCATCGGAGCTAATATTGGTAGTCGTATATTCGTAGCGTAAACCACCTTTTATTTCTACAGATTTGCTCGGTTTTAAATTAAAACTCATGTACGCAGCTCCCACATTTTCATTTAGTTGTGTAAGCGATGTATAAGTCGATAAATTGACCAACTCAGACTGCGTAGTTAAACTATCTGCTCGAATATCGTTATCGAAATGATAGACCGTAAATTTTGCACCAAAATCCATTTTAAATTTATCATTCACACTGTTAGAATAATCAGCACTTACAACTTTTACATCAATAGGTGTGTGTTTAGAAATACTCAAACCATACAGTGGCATCACATTATTCGCGGCACCTACACTTTGAACCGAATAAGAACTCGGATTATTGATATCAATACCAATAATATCGGCATCCAGATTGAGTGTTTGGTTTTTAGAAATTTGATGCGAAAAATTGATATTGCCCGTGTAAGATTTATTGCGATTAATCTCATGGTTTGGCAAACTCAATTTAGATTGAAAAACACCATTTTTAGAATATGTTACATCGTTTTCTGCATCCATTTGCCAGTCGCTATCCGTGTAAGTTCCGAGAACACCAATGACTGTTTTCTTAGAAACTTGAAAATCGACACCTAAACGCGTACTACCCGTTGCTTGTGAAGGATGAAATCTATTGCTCACAGCATCGGTTTCTAAAAAATCTTTGCCTTGGTAAACACCTCTGTAATTTGTAAATGTTTGAGGCGAAAGATCATAACTGTAACTGTAGCTACCAAAAATGTTTATGGCATCTTTACGGTAATTGAAGTTCGCATTGTAACCGTATTTTCCTTTAACGCCATAACCAACACTCGCGCCATAACCACCGTTAAAACCATCGTTGTTGTTGCTTTTTAAAACAATGTTGATAATGCCAGCATTACCATCGGCGGAAAAATTGGCGGGTGGTGTATGAATCAATTCGATGCGATCAATATTATCCGAATTCATACCTTGCAGCATTTGAATAATCGCTTCTGCAGGCATTTGCGTAATTTTGCCGTTAATCATTATAACAACGCCATCTTTACCCGCTAACGAAACGGAGTTCGATTGCAAATTCACTTGCACGCCTGGCGAGCGTTTCAAAACTTCTAAAGCATTGCTGCCTGCATTGGTTATGCTGTTGGAAACATTGATGACGGTTCTATCAATTTTTTGCTCTATGAATGCGCGTTTGCTCGTAATTTCAACGGTAGCTATTTCTGTATTTTCGAGTAATGAGATATTTCCTACATCGTTTTTTTCGCCAACATTCTCAAATTTGAAAGTTCGCGATAATTTTTTGGTGTAACCTACCAAACTAATTTCACAAAAAAAAGTACCAAACGGCAAATCTTTAATCATAAAAGTGCCATCGTCTTTAACAATATCACCTTTCACAAACGATGAATCGGTTGCTTTTTTTACTAAAATATTAGTGAACATTAATGGCGCACCATCCTTATTGATTATTTTTCCGGCTACACTTTGAGCTGATAGAAACGCCGTTTGCGTCAGTATAAAAACTGTAATAAAAATAGAAAACTTTCCCATGATTTATTTAATTTAATTGTGATAAGATTGATTTAAAAAAAGTGAGATTTAACTAATTATCTGATGTTACGCACAGGCTCAGAGAGCCTAAATATTTGTAGAACCTAATGAATAATGTTTACGAGGTTCAGCGCACCTCAATATAAACGCTTTATTTTTTGAGGTATACTGCACCT
>JAYVVO010000381.1:0-10971 GCA_043786955.1 Saprospiraceae bacterium | reverse complement strand
GCGTTCCCGAAATATGATTTGCGTCTGTTTGGCAAGCATTGAATGCCAAAATTATGCTCGCAAATAAAATAATTTTTAAAGAAGAAAATTTTGTCATTGTAAATAATGGTTAATGATTAATTATTAATGGTTAATGGTAAGAAATAAACCATTAACCATTATGTAATTAACCACTTTTAAACTATGCTTCAAAGTGAGACTCTAAAGTAATTGGTGTTGCTCTTAAAGCATTTGATACGGGACAAGACGTTTTTGCTTGATTCGCTAATTCGTTAAATTTTTCAGCACTCATGCCAGGAACTTTACCTTTTAAATTCAAATGAATGGTTGAAATGGCAAAACCACCGTCTTTAGGTTCAACTGTTACGGCTGCTTCCGTTGTTAAAAGTTCGGCAGTGTGTCCTGCGCCAACAATCATAAAACTCAATTGCATTGTGAAACAACCTGCGTGTGCTGCTGCAATCAGTTCTTCAGGATTTGTACCTGCTTTTCCATCTTCGCTTTGGAAACGCGCTTTGAAACCAAACGGTGTGTTGTCCATTGTGCCGCTTTGCGTTGTCAACGAACCGGCGCCTTCTAAACCTGTGCCGCTCCATGCAGCTACTGCTTTTCTTGTCATGATTAGGATATTCTTAAATTTAAAAATGCAAAATTAAGTCTATAACAGAAGGCTTACTAATTTTGTTTCTGAATTATTTTTTAAGTTGATCAGAACCTCAACGTCTTAAATTCTTAACGCGACGTTCTAACTCTCTGTTGTGGATTTTCTTCCATAAATTTGTAATTCCCCATTCTTCTTCGTCAATCGTTATGAGTTCTGAACTAACAGAACCAATAATTGAATGAGGAATTTTATTAGGTTCTAATAATTTTTGTAAATTTATGAGGTTTTCCTCACTGGTGGAAATAATAAAACGACTTTGTGCTTCACCGAATAAAAACGCATCTTTTCTAAAATTCGTATCGCACGTTAAAGTAAAACCTAAATCGTTCGGCATAGCGCATTCTAAGAGTGCGCAAAACAGTCCGCCATCTGCAACATCGTGCACAGAATTTGCTAATTGTGATTTATTAATTTCTCGGATAGCCTTATGAACCAATAGTTCTTCTTCTAGAACAAAATGCGGTGCAGGAGAAAATTCAACTCCAACGACAGTGCGCAAATATTCTGAGCAAGCAATATCGTTTTGAGAATTACCAATCAGAACTATAATATCGCCTGCATTTTTAAAATTGAGCGTTTGTTGCTGATTATAATTTTCTAAAATTCCCAACATACCAATCGTTGGCGTTGGATAAATAGGTACAGTTGTTCCGTTTGGATAAACCGTTTGATTATAAAAAGAAACATTACCACCTGTTACTGGCGTTTTCAAAGCACGACATGCATCGCCCATGCCTTTAATAGCATTAACGAATTGATAATAAACTTCTGTATTGTAGGGATTTCCAAAATTTAAACAGTTTGTGATTGCCAAAGGCTCGCCACCAGACGCCAAAACATTGCGCGCCGCTTCACAAACTGCAATCATTGTGCCTTTGTAAGGATCTGCAAATACATAAACACTGTTACAATCGGTTGTTACGGCAAGTGCTTTTTTTGTATCAGGTACACGCACTACCGAAGCATCGGTGCAAGCGTGCGTACTCATTGTGCCAGCGCGAACAGTCGAATCGTATTGTTCATATACCCAACGTTTTGAAGCAATGTTCGGTGAGCGCCATAATTGCAGTGCAGCATCATACATTTTTTTTGGCACTTCAATTTTATTGATATTGAATTTTTTGATTTTTTTTAAATATTCAGGGGTTGTAAACTCGCGGACATAAACGGGCGCACCACCACCTAAAACCAAACTATCGGCAGGAACTTTTGCTACCAACTCGCCCTGATGATAATATTCTAACATTCCGCCTTCAGTTACTTCACCAATTTGAACGCACGGCAAATCCCATTTTTCAAAAATATCGAGTATTTTTTTCTCTTCACCTTTCTGAACAACCACTAACATTCGTTCCTGACTTTCGGAAAGTAAAATTTCCCAATCTTTCATACCTTTTTGACGTTGAGGCACTTTAGTCAAATCAATGCGCATTCCGAAACCTTCCCGCGCTGCCATTTCATTTGTCGAACACGTTATTCCTGCCGCACCCATATCTTGCATACCCACTACAACACCCGTTTGAATGACTTCCAAACTTGCTTCGAGTAATAATTTTTCTTGAAACGGATCACCGACTTGCACAGAAGGCAATTGTTTAGCGGAATCTTCGTCTAAGTCGCCCGAAGCAAAAGTTGCGCCGTGAATACCATCTTTTCCCGTTGATGAACCAACTATAAAAACAGGATTCCCCGCACCGCGTGCGACTGCTGAAATTGTTTCACCTACTTTTACGATACCCACAGACATCGCGTTCACCAAAATATTTTGGTTGTAACAATCATTGAAATAAATTTCGCCACCCACCATCGGTACGCCAAAACAATTTCCATAATGACTGATACCTTCTACGACACCTTTTAGTAAGCGACGCATATTAGGTTCGGCAAGATTTCCAAAACGCAACGAATTGAGCGAAGCAATTGGTCGCGCACCCATCGTAAAAATATCACGGTGAATACCTCCCACGCCAGTTGCTGCACCTTGAAAAGGTTCAATGCACGAGGGGTGATTATGACTTTCTATTTTAAAAGCGCATGCTAATCCGTCGCCAATATCTACCAAACCTGCATTTTCTTCACCCGCTTCTACTAAAAGTCTTCCACCTGAGCGCGGCAAAGTTTTAAGCTGCGCAATTGAATTTTTATAGCTGCAATGCTCAGACCACATAACGGAGTAGATACTCAATTCTGTAAAATTTGGAATTCTACCGAGGTAACCACAAATTTTTTCATACTCCTCTACGCGCAAACCTAATTTTTTTGCGGTGTCGAGTTGGGTTGCATCGCTTATTTCGCTCATGTCAAATTTTTGAAGCTGCAAAGTTAAAAAAAATGTGGAGAGAGTTATTAATTAGGGGGAATCTTCTGTAATAATTTTTTGTGAAGCGTTATATTTGAAAATTGTCCTAAAAAAAAGTAAAAATGAAAAAATTTTTTAGTTTTGTTTCGTAATGTAACAGACTATGCCAACTAATAAATTTAAATACCAAGAATATTTAGATAAGTATGATAATTGCCCACCCAAAAGCTATTTAGAAAAAGAAATAACCCCTTATCGCTGGGTGTTTGAAACTTATGATGAAAAAAGTTTCCTCCTGTCAAAATTATCAATCCTGAAAGAAGTTTATGAAATAGTGATTTAAATTGCAGAGGTTATGGCATTTCTTTGTTTGAAGAAAAAGACGGGCTACAGAAAAATTTTATGAGCTTGTTCTAAAAAAACTGGGTTTAAACAACACTATTGGAACTCACATTGCTGAATTGAAAATCGAAAAGTCTGAGGGTGTTTCATCTCCACCAGAAAGAAATAATTTCTTTCACTTTACATTTCATGCTTTTGAAGGCGTGAATCTTTCAGGAAAAGTAGTTAATATCGCAGCAAACTATAAAATTATGGAAACCTTAGAAAGAAATAAAAAAAATATTTTTGAAGAGCAGAATTCTTACATTCGAATTGTTGATGTTATTAATTTTGAGGCACCTCTATTAACTTTATATTTAAATTCTGTAAACAACCAACTCTATTTATTGGATTGGTTTGACGTAGGTACAACTTATAATGAATGTCTTATTTATCTCACCACTCTAGCTTCCATTGATAAATATATTCACAAAAAAAATTCTCTTCTTGATTTATTCATGGAAGGGCAATCAACTTGTACTTCTGTTGATATAGATGCTGGATATATATTGACAAACCCTCAATTTTTATTGAAAAGCGCAACCATCTAACAAGTGGCCCTCTAAAGATGCTTTTTTAAACAAAGCAAATTGCCCTAATTTCCTTAATCTGCAAGAATTCGTAAAAACTAAATTGAAATTTCAAAAAGCGGCTGCTTAATTTTTAATTTTTATTTAGTCGCATCCACTTTTTCAATCGCCTAAGAGCAAATCACTTGTAACGTAATCCGTTTTTGTTTTCGTAACTGGTGCTGTGCCATTTATTTCACAAGAACTACAAATACCGTAAAGATTGAGCGCGTGTTGTGTAATTTTAAATTGTAGCATTTCGCTCATGAGTTGTTTTATTTGATGAATACGCGGATCACAAAACTCTACGATTTTACCGCAATTTGTGCAGATAACGTGGTCGTGCTGTTTGAAACCATAACTTTTTTCGTAGAGCGTAATATTTTTTCCGAATTGATGTTTCTGTACCAAATCGCAATTCACCAATAATTCTAAAGTGTTATACACTGTCGCGCGACTCACACGATAGCGATCTGCTTTCATTTCTATGTACAGTGATTCCGCATCAAAGTGATCGTTACGCGAATAAATTTCTTCTAAAATTGCAGCGCGTTCGGGTGTTTTTCTAAAACCTGAACGTTCTAAATAATCCGCAAAAATTTGATTGACTTCTTGCTTGACTTCGGGAGATAATATTTTTAAGTTCATTATTGTTGATAGTTGTTATTCAAAATTATACCCTAATAACATTTGTGATGCCGTCAATGTTCTTCAATGCTTTTGTAACTAAGTCAAGTTGATGCGTGTCGGTGATATCAATATTAATTTTCCCTTCAAAAAACCCAGAATGCCCCTCGATGCGCAGGGCGCGAATGTTTAAGCCTAAATCAGATGAAATAGTGTTCGATAAACGTTCAATCATTCCAGGTCCTGCATCAACACCGGTAATTAAAATTTCTACCGTAAAACTCGAACTGCGCGTACTTCCCCAACTTGCTTCTAAAATTCGATAGCCATAAAACACGCGCAGATTATCGGCATTGTTGCAGGTTGAACGGTGAATTTTAAATTGACCATTCGGTAAAACATACGCAAATACATCATCGCCTTGAACAGGATTGCAACATTCAGCGAGAGAAAAATTGTACTGCGAAGCGCGTTCGTTATTAATAAATAATTCGAGTGAGGTATCGGTTTTGTTGAAAACGCGTGGTTCATCCGCGCGAGAAGGTTTTGGTTTTTCGTCTTCGGGTAAAACAAATTTATTGCGCTCAATTTTAAAGACTTTTAAATCTTCTTGTAAATTAATATTTTCTGAAGCGACGGCGACGTACAAATCGGAGCGTAATTTATATCCGAATTGTTTTTGTAAAAATTCCGCTCCCGTTTCAAAATCTACTTTTAAATTATCAAGTCTGCGACCTAATTTATCTTTACCTTCTTCGGCGACTAATTTTTGATCCTCTCTGAGGGATTGACGAATTCTATCGCGCGCGCGCGCCGTCATCACCCATAAAAGCCATTCTTCCGAAGGTTTTCTTTTTCGATTAGTCTCAATATTAATTTGGTCAGCGTTCTGTATTTTATAACTTAGCGGTACCATTATGCCATTTACTTTTGCTGAATGGCAATGTAAGCCTACCTCTGTATGGATGGCAAAAGCAAAATCTAAAACGGTTGCGCCTTTTGGCAACATTTTTAAATCGCCTTTTGGTGTGTAAACATACACCTCATCGTTAAAAAGATTGGCTTGTTTGAAATCGTTTATAAATTCAATACTGTTGTTACCGGAGTTTGCTTTTTCAATCATTTCGCGCACACTCGAAAGCCAAACATCAAAAACATCATTCTGAGATTTTACGCCTTTGTATTTCCAATGAGCCGCATAACCGCGTTCAGCAATTTCGTCCATGCGTTCAGTTCTGATTTGAACCTCTACATATTTACCACTTGGACCAATAACAGTTGTGTGCAACGATTCATAGCCATTCGATTTTGGTCGCGTCGTCCAATCTTTTATGCGTTCTGGAAGTGGCACATAAATGTTTGTCACTTCCGAATAGACTTGCCAACAAATATTGCGCTCGCGTTCAACGGCGACATCTAAAACTATCCGAATGGCGAAGAGGTCGTAAATATCTTCGAACGGTACATTTTTTTGTTTAATTTTATTCCAGATAGAATATATGGATTTTGGGCGACCTGAAATGCGATAAGGAACATCTAATTTATTAATTGAAACGACCAACGGTTTTATAAAAGCTTCGATATATTGTTCTCTTGCCGCGCGCGTCTCGTTAAGTTGACGCGCAATTTCAGTATATTCTTGTCGGTGTGTAATTTTTAAACACAAATCCATGAACTCGGATTTAAATTTATACAGACCTAAACGGTGCGCTAAGGGTGCATAAATAAATTCAGTTTCTGCGGCAATTTTTAATTGTTTGGCTTGTGGCATCGAGCCCATAGTGCGCATATTATGCAACCTATCCGCCATTTTGATGAGAACAATACGGGTATCAACGATGAGTGTACCAACAATTTTTTTCAGATTATCTGCTTGTAGACTTTCTGTGAATTGTGATTCTTCTAATTTTGTCAATCCGTCAACAATAATCGCAATTTTTTCGCCAAACTGTTCTTTAATTTCTTTAAGTGAAATATTTGTATCTTCAACCACATCGTGCAGCAATGCCGCAACAATTGCCGTTGGGCCTAAGCCAATTTCTTCAGCGCAAATTCGCGCTACTTCAATCGGATGTAAGATGTATGCTTCTCCACTTTTGCGCCGTTGATCGCTGTGCGCATCAACAGCAAGTTCATAAGCGCGACGAATGTTTGATTGGTCGTCACCTACTAAAGGTGATTTAATACTTTTTAGCAAACGGCGGTAAGCGCGTTGAATTTCTAATTGATCTTCTTCACTATAAAAAATGAGCTTCTCTTTTTTCGCCGCTGTTACTACTGCCATAAAATTTGTGGTAAGTGTATTTTGTTTTTAAAATCGAGAAAAAAAATTACGATTCCAAACGTATCAATGTAAACGTGCTTTTTTATAAATAGGTACTGTCGAACATGGTTCACCGTACATTATTGATAGAACGTTGGGCGTTAAAACGCGCGTGATGCTAACGTAAGCTTCAGCAGGAACATCCAAATCGCCACAACCTTTAATGACGACGCGTTTATCATTCCATTCCGAAATATTTAATTCTGAAATAACACGTGCATAATGCGCTTTTAAAAACTCTTCGCGCGTCCCTTGAAAAATAGTGTGCGCAAAGTTTGTAGCGTGTTGCGCTACTAACATATATGCCCACATTGGAATTATCGCATCGGTTGAGCAATACACCAAAAGAATTTTATTTTCGTATTGCGACCAATCATGCGATTTACAAGCCGCGCGAAAATCTTTTTCTTTCAGAATTAGTTCCATGAAAAGATAATCCTTCAAATCAAAAATCGCAAATTCCTGTTTCGGAAAATACGTTTCTAAATTGAGCGTGATTAAACCACTTTCAGCTACTTTATTAATAATTAAACCTTCTTGTTCTATCATGAATATTTTTTTTGAAAATGGAACCCAATAATTTTATACCCTTGATTCAACCAAAATCGTACTCCACTACTATTTGTAACATAAGCATTCAGTTCAGTGCCTAAACATTCTTCCTGTTTGGCAAAATCATCAATCCATTTAGATAACATCTCGCCAATGCGTTTTCCCCGATAATTAGAATCAACAATCACATTATCGGGTTCAATATGTTTGCCGATGTAGTATTTATGTAAAACCCAAACGCCTGAGATCGCAATGAGTTTTTTTTCCTCAAACACCCCTATACATCGGTAATTATTTTTTACCATTTCCGAAAGCCGCGCTTTTAAAACATCTTCAGAAATCGTATTATTGAGTTGCTGCAACAATGGAATAATAATCTCGATATTTGATGGATTTATGATTTCTATTTTAAATTCTACGTCCGTCATTTTTCCTTATTTAGAATTAATATTAAAACACTAATTTGCAATCTATTGTTTAAGAGTTTTCAAACTCTCCAATTGCATTCTCGAAAACTTTAAAATCTTTGAGCTTAGGTAAATCGCGCATATCTTTTATGCCGAAGTACGCCATAAATTTTTCTGATGCGCCATACAATAGTGGTTTGCCAACTTGTTCCGATCTGCCTGTAATACTGATTAATTCTTTTTCGAGTAGTTTTTGAATCGCATAATCGCACGCAACGCCGCGGATATTTTCAATTTCTGTTTTCGTGATAGGTTGTTTGTATGCCACAATAGCTAAAGTCTCTAATGTTGCTTGCGAAAGTTTCTTTTTAGAACTCTGTCGCAAAAGCGTATTGACTGCGGCGTGATAAGCAGGTTTGGTAAGAAATTGAAAACCTTGCGCCAATTCAATTACTTCAAACGCAAATTCTGACCGTTTATATCGCGTTTTCAATATCTCTATAGATTCTAAAATTTGTTCTTCTTTAAACGCCGTTTGAAATGTTGCGTTCAAAATATTTTGAATTTCATGCAACGGAATTGCCTCGGTAGCTGTAAAAATTAACGCCTCAATATGTTGAACTAAAAATTCCATGCACAAATTTATCTAAAAATAAAGATATTTGCAGCAAATTGTCAGAAAGGTGATTCGCGTAATGCAATATATGCAGCAAAATAAGTCATTTAATATTAAAATTGCAAAGTTCGAGGGTCCATTCGATTTGCTTTTGTTTTTTATCGAACGCGATGAACTCGATATTTATGATATTCCGATTGCGCAAATTACGAGTGATTTTCTAAACTATATGCACACCGCTAAAGAAATGAATATTGATTTAGCTGGCGATTTTATTGTCGTTGCGGCAACACTGATGCGCATTAAAGCAAAGATGCTTATTCCAAGACAAGTAATAAATGAGGCAGGCGAAGAAATTGATCCGAGAGAAGAATTAACCAATCAACTTTTAGAATACAAACGCTTTAAAGATATTTTAGACGAAATGCGACGATTAGAAACCGATCGCGCCTTGCGTGAAGAGCGCGGTAACGTGACGGAAGAGTTGCAAAATTTAGCAACCACTGCATTAGTGGACGTGGAACTTCAAAATTTGACCTTATTTAAATTGCTTAGAACGTTTGAACGATTGTTGAAACAATTTGAAACGCAAAAATCCACCTTCATTCACGAAGTTGCGGAATATAAATATTCGATTGAAACGCAGCGCGTCTTTTTGTTAGCACAGTTGGATAGAAAAAGTAAACTCGATTTTGCAGATGTTTTTAAAAATTTGGAAGATAGAATGCACGCTGTAGTTACCTTTTTAGCGCTTTTAGAAATGATTAATCAACAAATTATTCAAATTCAAAGCGCGAGAATACTCAATTCTTTTTGGATTTATAAAACTGCACCAGAAGAGATATAATAAAAAATGCCCTGCACGAAGCAAGGCATTTTTTTGGGACAGAACTTTGAATCAGTTTAAATATTAACGTTTTGGTCAGAAAATTTCTTGGCAAATAAAGTAGTTGCTAAGAACAAGGCACACAAAGTGAACAGTAAAAAGTTGAGACTCATGGGATGTTAAATTGTCGAGATTATGTAATACTTTTAAATACTCTGCAAAGATAGTTTCTTTTTTTAAATATCAAATTTTATATTAAAAAAAACTTAAACTAATTCACAATGAAATTATTTTATACTTCGAAAATCGAAAACGATGTTGTCATTTTAAGCGAAGAAGAAGCTGCACACGCGACACAAATTTTTCGTTTAAAACTCAATGATATTGTTCACGTTACGTGCGGTGATGGTAAGATTTATGAAGCACAAATTATTCAAATTGAGAAGCGATTATGTGCGTTAAAACTTTTAAAAATCATAGAAAACTTTAACATATCGAGTTATTTAAATATGGCAATTGCCCCAACAAAAAATATTGAACGCTTCGAATATTTTTTAGAAAAAACCACAGAGATAGGAATTCAATCCATCACGCCGTTAGTTTCGCAACGCAGCGAGCGGAATGTTATCAAACCAGAGCGATTAGAAAAACTATTAGTCTCTGCCATGAAACAATCTTTGAGTGGTTTTTTGCCAAAACTAAACGCCATGCAAACATTTGAGCAATTTTTAAAAAATGTTCCAGATGTGGAACAAAAATTTATTGCGCATTGTAATAGTAATTCGCTGCCATTGTTAAAAAACTTGTACCAAAAAAATACTAATTGCGTTATACTGATTGGACCCGAAGGTGATTTCACCACTGCGGAAGTTGAAAAAGCTGAGCAACAAAATTTCATTAGCATAAGTCTTGGCAACAGGCGCTTGCGAACCGAAACAGCGGGAGTTGTAGCAGCGCATACAATTGCGCTTTTGAATTTATAATTTCTTGATTTTTTAAAACCTATTTAAATGTCAGACACCAGAAAAAGAAAAGCAAAAAAATTACTCATTAAAATAATAGCTGGTTCAGTTGTTATAGTTTCGATTTTTGCGTTCAAATCTAAACCGACGCTAAAATTTGCTTTACTAAAATATAACGGTGGCGGCGATTGGTATAATGATGTTAATTCGCTCAAAAATTTAGCAATTTTTTGCAATAAAAATCTCGGAACTTCTTTCGAAACAGAATATGCGACCGTTGAAGCTGGCAGCCCAGAAATTTTTAATCACCCATTCGTTTACATGACAGGTCATGGTAATGTGGTTTTCAATACGCAAGAATCTGAAAATTTGCGCGCCTATTTGTTGGGTGGAGGGTTTTTATTTATCAATGATGATTACGGCATGGATCCATACATTCGCGTAGCGATTAAAAAAGTTTTTCCCGAACTTGATCTCGTAGAGTTGCCTTACAGTCATCCGATTTTTCACCAAAAATATGAATTTCCAAACGGCATTCCCAAAATTCACGAGCATGATGGAAAACCACCGAAGGGTTATGGTTTAGTTTATAAAAACAGATTGGTTGCTTTTTATAATTACGAATCTGATTTGGGTGACGGTTGGGATGATGTACACAATGATCCAGAAGAGATTCGGACAAAAGCATTAGAGATGGGCGCCAATATTGTGCGCTACGTTTTTCAACAACAGTAGAATTTTAATG
>JAYVVO010000380.1:0-3958 GCA_043786955.1 Saprospiraceae bacterium | reverse complement strand
ACAAAGTTAAACAATTCTTCTATTTCTGTTTTCATAAAAACTAATTCTTCTTTAGATTTAATTCAAACGAGTTGTTTTTACAAAAGCCAGAATCTATATTTACGGCGCGCAAAAAAAAATGCGTGTTAAATGAATCAGCCAACAAATTCTAAGAGTACACAAGTTTACCAAATCACCATTATTGGTATTTTATTTTTCATTTTCGGATTTGTTACTTGGCTGAATGGTACCCTCATCCAATTTCTTAAATTAGCCTGCGATTTAAAAACGGATACACAAGCATTTTTGGTGACGTTTGCATTTTTTATGGCGTATTTTTTTCTCGCGATTCCCAGTTCTTTTATTTTAAAAACAACTGGCTATAAACGCGGTATGGCTTTAGGTTTGTTCGTCATGGCTTTAGGTTCACTTGTTTTTATTCCTGCTGCGTCAGAGCGGAGTTTTACCATTTTTTTGCTGGGTTTATTCATGCAAGGCATGGGTTTGGCGTTATTGCAGACAGCATCGAATCCTTACATTTCCATAATTGGTTCATTAGAGTCGGCGGCTTCGCGGATAAGTATTATGGGCATTTGCAACAAAGTTGGGGGCGCTTTGAGTCCATTAATTTTAGGCTTTATCGTTTTCTCCGATTCTGACACTGTTAAAAAAGATTTATTAGCCGCTTCCACCACTGCCGTTAAGAATGATATTCTGAACAATTTAGCCGCGCGTATTGTAATGCCTTACACAGTACTAGCTGTAGTTTTATTTGCTTTAGCAGTGATGCTTTATTTTTCAAATTTGCCCGAAATTAAAGAAGCATCAGCCGCAGATGACGATGCGAACGCAACTGAAAAAAAACCATGGCAAATTCCATATGTGATTTTAGGCGCGCTGTGTATTTTTATGTATGTCGGTGCAGAAGTTATGGCGGGTGACATCATCGGTACTTATGGAAAAAATCTGGGCTTCGGATTGAGTGAAACCAAATACTTTACAACTTTTACACTCGTCGCAATGCTGGCTGGATATGTGATTGGATTAGCGACGATTCCAAAATATATCAGTCAAGAAAAATCACTTTTATATGCTGCCATAGGTGCAATTGTTTTGAGTTTTATAGCATATTTAACAACAGGTTATACTTCTGTAACGTGCATCGCACTACTCGGTTTGTTTAATGCGCCAATGTGGCCAGCCATTTTTCCACTCGGCATTCGCTATCTGGGTAAGTGGACAAAACTTGGCTCTGCTTTTTTAGTGATGGGTATTGCAGGTGGTGGCGTAATTCCACAAATTTATGGTCGTTTAGTAGATGCACACATCTGGGATTTTAAACTCGGTTTTTTATTGACGCTTTTAGCGTGCTACGGCTATGTTTTGTGGTATGCGCAACGTGGTTATAAAATTAAATAAATTTACTTAATTTTAAAGAAAGAATCAATTAAAAATACTTTAATCAAAAAGAAATCGGGCTTTCTTCTAACGTCGAAATTAAGTTTAATTCTTTACCATAATAATTTTAAAGAAATTACTTTTTAATTTTTTATAAGAAAATTTTTAAAAGATAATAAATGGCAAACTAAATTATTTCGTTTTATTAGTTTTTATGATTTAAGAATTTTAATCGCCCTCAATATTTGTTGAAACCCAAACGTAGTTATTTCAAAAGCCCATCAACAGTCCAAGCAACGTAATATAATGCGCCAATAGTTGGTCCTGCGGCAAATTGAATGTACCGATTATTCAAAACGTTCGTGCCACCCACTTTAATGGTTGAATTAATTTTAGGCAATTTAAAATTAAACTGCGCATCAATAGTGGAATACGCTGGAACTTGCCCGTTAGCCAATGAGCTTTCCCAATAAAATGTATTTTGCCAACGCCACGTTACATTAAAGCCTACATTTTTTATAAACTCGCGGTTACCTACCGACACATTGCTGTACCAATCGGGTGTGTTAAAACTTGTGAGGAATATGTCCGAAGCATCAACTTGGGAGAGTTTATTATAATTTATGTTGCCAGAAATTGCGTAAGATTTAAAAACATTGTAATTCAGACTCAATGATGAACCGTAACTGTTGTAAATATTTTTAGCATTTGTAAATACTCTAAATCTATTTTGTTTCGACCGAGTCAGCATATCTATAACGGAAGCATCTGATCCAACATTTCCAGATGTCGGAACTGTTACATCAACTTGACCTAAAAAACCAGTGTAAGTATTATAGTAAGCATCCCAATCAACAGAAAGTTTGTTATTTAATAAAACGCTTCTGTAACCAACTTCGAGTGAATTAATTTTTTCGGGTTGCATGGTTGGCAAATTAGCAATTTGTAAAAGCGCTTTATTTTTTAATGCCGCATCGTTTTGGCTTAATCCTTTTGCCACATCAGTTGTAACTGCTGCTGTGAAAACATCGAAAGAAGCCAAAGTGTATGAATTATCTAAGAAACCCAATCCTTGATTCACTTGCGCCAATCCACCAACGCGACGCACGCCCGTATTATTCAAAAACGACAGAGCTTCGAATAATGAAGGGAAACGATAACCCGTTTGGTATGATGCTCTAAAATTATGCTTGACGTCAACAGTATAAACTAATCCAATACGCGGATTGAATTTCGGACTAAATTCAGGATTGTTATCTTCTCGAGCAGAGGCGGTAATTTTTAGTTTATCGTTTAAAAATAATTTGCTCACCTGAACAAAACCGCCATATTTTGTATAAATCTGGTTTTCACCGAACGAGCCGTTCGCGTCTGCAACTGTTCTTTGTTCAATGGATCTCGAAAAATCCACAAAAGTGTTTCCGTCAGGAATTAAAACATAACGCCTGTAATCAGCACCCAATAAAACGTTTGCCCATTTAATTTTGCTAAAACTGTATTGAAAATCGAAGTGGTATGTGTTGCTGTATTGTAAAAGTGCTGCGCCGCCATTCGGTGCACCCGTCGGAACAGCCGAAGCAATATCCCAATTATTAGAATTTATAATTGTATTTTTTAGAGTTTCAAATTGCGGCGTGCCTGGTTCAGCGCGACCTTTATCGGCAACGAGGCGCGCTTGATTCATCGCAGTTGCTAAATCTGAACCATTATCTAATTGAGATTGTAGTTCTTTTTTAAATTTTCCGCCCCAAACCGAGTTCGTTGCGTTGTTCAAATCTAAATTATACGCCAATGGATTTAAGTTGTAGGAGTGTCCAGTGTTTTCATTGAGTATGTAAGCACGAAATAATAAATCGCTCGTGCGAATTTCAAATTTATGATTTTGAACGGTGACATCTTTTAACTGAATGCGATTCCCGCGTTGAAAAATACCATCCATAATTCCGTAACGATAACCGTAAGAAATTTCAGTTTTTTCATTTAATTTATAAAATAATCCACCATCCAATTTTAAATTTCTAACACTGTGGTCAGTAAGATTTTTTTCTAAATATCCCGTTCGCGCAACGTTAAAACTTTGCGCCTTACCTTTATAATTTACGACTATCGCTTGACGCGCTTGTCTATCATCGCCGTAACGACTCCATTGATCTTTCGCCGGATTATTTTCTCCCGAAAGATCCGGAAAATTTGGATTTGCAGTTCCTAAATTTTGTGGATTTTGATCCGTCAGACCATTCGCAACCCAATCAGTTCCTTGGAAAGAACTAAAATTTAATTTAAACGCCAATTTATTATTGAAAGCTTTTGCGTATCGGACAGCCGTTTCTGTGAGAGCAGAAGGTGATCTATATATTCCATCAACGTGATTGATACCCACTTTTTGGTAAATACTTAACCCTTGGTGAATGAATGCATTTTTAGTTTCTAAATTCGCCAAACCATTTATAGCATTCATGCCATACAAAGCAGAAGCAGTACCTGCAATAATTTCAACACTTTGAATATCAAGCTCTGTTGGACCAATAGCATTACCCAACGGTACGCCTAAAGTTGATGCTTGCATATCCACACCATCAAC
>JAYVVO010000379.1:0-11004 GCA_043786955.1 Saprospiraceae bacterium | reverse complement strand
TCACTCGCCATTATCCTATCAATATTCGTTTCATAGAAGAAATGCCGTTTAACGGTGGTAATTCGGAACGCAAAGAGGATTTAAATAAAAAACCTTACTTAAATTGGAAACAGATTCTGGGCATCATAAAAAATAATTTTAGTAATGTTGCTGAAGGCAAAAACGAAATTTCTGATACAGCACATAATTATAAAATTGAGGGCTTCGTCGGAAGTTTCGGAATAATTGCCGCTTACAGTCGAACTTTTTGTGGCACTTGCAATCGTTTGCGTGTTACGCCAGACGGTGGCGTAAAAACGTGTCTTTACGGTGATGCAAAATTTAATGCGCGCGAACTGATGCGCAACTACACAGACGCTATTTCATTTAAAAAAGCTATTCAGGATGCTGTTAATAGCAGAGCAGCAAATGGTTTTGATGCCGAAGCGCAACGCCAAAATGCGAATCTTGAAAGTATGACGTTTATAGGTGGATAGGTTTTGGAATTAAGGAATTACTGAAAATTAATTCCTTCATTGTTCACGATGCACAAAATGGAAAAAACTTTACCAGACTTCCATTTTTTAAAACAGCTATATCCGCAGGGTGCAATGCAATACCGTCCGAACTTATACCTGCTGTAATATCGCCCGAACCATTATTATTCACCACAACGAGCGAATTTGTTTCCTTGTTTTTTTTGACAGTAAAAAATTCGTTTAATTTAGAACTTTTCACGCGTTCCGCATTTAATTTATAAGTTTTAAAAAGTTCGACAGTATTGCCAGAACAAACATTCAAATAGTGCTGTACTAAAATAGTAAAAACAGTTTGAACTGAGAATGGATTGCCAGGCAAACCAAATACAATCGGACCATTTTCTTTTTTTCCCACCCACACAGGTTTTCCGGGTTTAATGTTTAATTTATGAAAAAGCATTTTGATACCCGCCGATTCAAACACCTGCGGCATATAATCTGCGTCACCCATTGAAACACCACCCGTTGTTATAATAATATCGGCGTTTAAATTTTTATTAACGGCGCGTAAAATCGCATCGTGCGAATCGCGCACATGGCGAATGACAGACGGTTTTATGTGCCATTGCGAAAGCATAGCGCGCAAAATATAAGAATTACTGTTTCTAATTTGATACAGTTCTACACTTTCATCAATATCAACTATTTCGTCACCTGTCGTAATAATTACAACATTCGGCATCCGAATAACTTCAACTTCCGACTTACCAACAGCAGCCAACGTTGAAATCATTGGAATTGTAATAACTTTGTTCTTAGAAAGAATAACTTCTCCCAAAGTTGCATCTTGCCCTTTTTTTGAAATATTTAAAAGCGGTTTTGCTAAAACTATAGGTAGAACGATATAAGTTTCATCTGCAATGGAATCTTCGACCCTAAAAAGAACATCCGCACTTTCTGGAGCAGCCGCGCCAGTCATAATTTTATAACATTCACCAGTTCGCAACTTAAATTTCGCAAAATCACCCGCAAAAATGGTTTCAACAACGCGGTATTGTGTAATTTTTTTATCTGCATCGGACATAGAAATAGCATAACCATCAACTGCTGCTCGATTGAAAGGTGGATAATCTCTATCAGCTACGATGTCTTCTGCTAAAATTCGACCAATAGATTTTTCTAACTTTACTTTTTCAGTTTTAAAAGGAATAGTGTTTGCACTCAATATATTGAGTGCTTGTTCTAGGTTTGTCATTTTTAAGTCAATATGTATTTCTAACGCAAATGTATATTTCGTTTAGCGAATTTTTATAAAATTTTTTACTAAAAATTCCCTTTAACATTTAAATTAGAAAATTAATTTGCTTAAAAGTTTTTATCTGACTTTTGATAGGTATATAATAGCCTGATGCTATATTTGCACTTTAGAACAAGTAACTACTAAAATTATTTTTAGCGAAAATCCATGATGACGTTTCTCGATTTTTTTATTCATTTAGACAGCCATGTCGAAAGTTTTTTTTTAAACTACCAAACCCTCACGTATTTAATTATTTGCCTCATCTTATTTTGTGAAACGGGATTGGTATTCACACCGTTTTTACCAGGCGACTCTTTACTTTTTGCTGTTGGCGCAACGATTGCTAAAATCGGCATCTTGAAAATCGAAATTGCTATTCCGTTAATGATAGTAGCCGTTTTTTTAGGGGATAATACAAATTATTTTATTGGCAAATTCTTCGGTAAGCGTCTGTTCGGTAATAATAATCCGCTTCTTAAAAAATTACTTAAACCCGAATACTTAGTAGAGACCGAAAAATTTTACGAAAGACACGGCGTAAGTACCGTCATTCTTGCGCGGTTCGTACCGATTATTAGAACGTTTGCACCTTTCGTCGCTGGTTTAGGTCAGATGAAATACAATCGTTACATCACTTTTTGTTTTCTTAGTGCTATTGGTTGGGTGAGTTTACTTACGTTGTTAGGTTATTTTTTTGGCAAAACGGAAATAGTTCAGAAACATTTTGAACTTGTTTTAATCAGCATTGTGCTCATTTCAATTTTGCCTGCTGTTTTTGGTGTTTTAAAAAATAAAAAGTCGTAAGCTTTTGAGTTATTTATTTACTTGACTTAAAACGCATCATTTAAAATGCAAAACCCAAACTGTTTATGGCTTTTTGTTTCACGCCGTTGGGAATTTCTGCTGCCGTTCCGTTCGACAATCGGCATTTAGCGGCACACGTACTTCAAATTCAGAACGAATTATTTTTGATTGATTGTGGTGAAGGAACAATTTTTCAGTTACAGAAATTTAAAATTAAATACAACAGCATCAATCACGTTTTCATAAGCCATTTGCACGGCGATCATTTTTTTGGTTTGTTTGGTTTTCTGACGACTCTCGCTATGAACGGAAGAAAAGAGTCCTTACATATTTATTCGCCGCTGGGGTTAGAAGAAATTATCCATACTGTTTTTAAGTTTTCAAATTATCGGTCACCTTATCCCATTATTTTTTTTGCGGTTGAAAGCGAACATTCTATCTCACTGATTGAAAATAATATATTTTCTGTATGCAGCTTTCCATTGTATCATCGCATTCCAACTATTGGATTTTATTTTGAAGAAAAACCTCTTCCATTGAATTTGCGAAGTGAAGTGATAAAAAAATTTGCCATTCCGTTCAATCAACTTAAAAATATCAAAAACGGCGCTTGCTATTTAGAAGAATCAACAAATACTCTTATTCCGAACTCTGAATTAACTTTACCACCTTACAAACCGCGAAGTTTTGCTTATTGCAGCGATACGCGTTATGAACCAAGTTTAATAAAATATTTTAAAAACGTTGATTTGTTGTATCACGAAAGCACTTTTTTGAATGATATGGCAGAGCACGCTCTTAAAGTTGGACATACAACTGCTTTGCAAGCTGCGCAAATTGCAGTATTGGCAAACGCACAGAAACTTATTATCGGTCATTTTTCTGCGCGATATACGGAATTGAAAATTTTAGAAGACGAAGCGCGCACTATTTTTGAAAATACGGAACTTTCGGAAGAAGGTAAAGTTTTTTTAGTCGAACTCAAACGTGAAAAAGAGCGATTCTTTAAAGAAAAATAATTTTGTCACTTAATTATTTTTAATTAACCAAAAATCCTATTTTAGATTAGAATAATAATTTTCCAAGTGTTTAGTTAGATAAGAAATTGAAATCATTGAATCGCGTCCCATTCGATTGATATTATTACCATATTTTCTTTTTTTATTCATCATGCTTGATCTTGGCATTGAGTCTTGGTTCATTCTATCGTTTGAATACATTCAGCTGTCGCTGTTCATTTTGTCTTTTAAATTCATTTTACTTTCGCTGCTAATTTTGTCATTCAAATTCATTTTACTTTTCATTCCTTTACTATTTATTTGCGTCATACTATCGCGGTTCATACCATTATTTATATAACCGCTCTTTCCATCTGTAACATTTCCAGAATAAGTGCCATTGTTTGAATTGGGAACAGAATCGTTGCCATAAATATTTCCCGTTATGCCAGAATTGATTCTTATATTATCGGAAGAGCCAGGAATTGTATCGCTATAAGTTTCATTATAAACGTTTCCGTTACTAATTCCATTATTGTAACCCGAGTTAGAATTTATGCCATTAGGGTTGGTGTTATTGTTGATAGAAGAATTATTCAACCTATCATTGATTAAATTCTGATTTAAACCATTATTGTTAATTGAGTTGTTGCCGTTAATGCTATTTGGACTTGTGTTATACAATCCGTTGTTGGTTTTGCCTGTCTTGACTGAACCATTATTAATAGGTGGTTGATTAACATTGTTGGGGTTTATAGTGCTTGGCAATGTTGTAGTGCTCGTTGGCGTCGGTGTAGTTTGCGCACCTAAATTTAAAGCCGTGTAAAATATAAAAATTACTAAACTTAACTTTTTCAGGATTAATGATTTATTTGTGACTAACATAATTTTTAAACCTTCGATTTTTTGGGTGAATTAATATACTTTTTCTTCTTTTAGAATTAAGGCTGGGTCTTCTTGTATGATGATTTTTTCCAAATCAGTGATAGCAGGACCATTTATTGCAATGCCATTCGTTGTAAAACGCGAGCCGTGCAAAGGACAATCAAACGTTTTTTCGTCTTCATTCCATTGAAGTATTCCGCCTAAATGCGGACAAACAGCCGTGCAAGTGTGTAAAATATTATTTTTATCACGATATGCTGCCATTTTTTTCATACCTGAAGAAACGATTGCACCTTCGCCTTGTTTTAAAAACTCAGTACTTTTAACAGCTTCCGATGTTAACCAATCGCCGAATTGGGCTAACATATTTCCCATTTCGTGCAAATAATCTAAAGTAGTTTTTAAAATTATTCGAGACGGGTTATACACTTTTTCCCAAGGATTTACTCTGTTGTGAATTAAATCGTTAATAATAATTGCGCCAATTGTTGCGTTAGTTGTGCCGTTTCCGTTATCGCCAGTGATAATATAAATGTTATCATCGCCTGGATTTTTACCTAGAAAAGCTAAACCGTCCAAAGAATTTATAACTTGCCCTGACCATTTATATTCGATGTCTCCAATGTCAGGAAAATTTTCTTTTGCCCATGTTTCTAATTTTAAGTAGCGGTCTTGTTCTGGTATCTGTTCATCGTTTGCTTGACCAGTTCTGTGATCAGAACCGCCGATGAGCATTAAATCGTAATTAGCGTCGAAATCTTGCAAACGCACATAGTGATATGGTTTAGCGATCCATTTTGAATTTTGATCCCCAGTATCATTCCATAAAGCGTGCGGATATTTTCCTTTTTGTACTTTTGTAGCAATTACATATGTCCTATAAGGCCATTGTTTGGTGTGAATATCAATCCAATCGTTTACGGGTGTGTTTGTTGCAACAATTATAAATTGCGTTGCAATATTAAAACCGTTTGCAGTTGCACCTGATTTAGAAATTTTATCAGCGCGCGTTTTTGTATAAATTTTTCCACCCAACCCAACAATTGCATTTGCTAAACCTTTTAAATATTTCAGAATATTAAACTCCGCTTGTTCCGTAAATTCAATACACCATTTGTTATTTCCATTTGTAATATTCGGAATATGATTTAACATCTGTGTTATTAATCCAGCACGTTTAGTAGCTTCATATTCTTCTTCCAAATTTTCTTTCGTATCGCTGGGGTCTAAAAATAAATAACCTTCAACACGTTTAAAATCGCAATCAATATTTAAATCTCTGATTGTATTGGCAATATACTGAATCGCTTCCATCTGACTATTTGCAACCAACTCTGCTGTTTTTTTGTCAAAAGTTTTTTCGATATCTGCATATCCTATTCCTAACATAGCTGTTATTTGCGCCGTTGTTCTGCCAGATTCGCCGCTGCCGATATAACCGTCATCAATTAAAACTATTTTCTTTCCTTCTTTAATTAAGGCGTAAGCAGTTGTCAAACCAGCTATACCGCCACCGATAATTAATACTTCTGTTTGCGTATCTTTATCTAATGTTTCAAATTGGATGGGTTCTAATTGTGTGTCATACCATACGGGCTTGTTATTTCCAGAACTTAAATCACCATCAGCGAGTACTTTATCGTTTGAATTATTGAAAGTGTGTATCATATATTGTAATAATTTGTTTACTTATGAATTATTTATTCACTTTGCAAAAGTCAGGTTATTACAGTAGTAGAGTGTTACAAATTTTTTTAAATTTTTTACATTATTTACTTATTTGTTCCGAAAGTAAAGAAAATGTTTAGGATGTTGAAATGGGTTTAATTATATAAAAATTTAGCGAAAAAATTTACAGAGTACGGAGAGTTTAGTAGAGTTTTAATTTTTAGAAATAAAACCTGTAAATCAAAAGCATGATGGAAGCCCATTATGCTGTTATTAAATATAGTGGCAAAAAGAAAACAAAATAATTTTCAAATCCAGAACGAAATAAAAATTTGGTCGCTATTTTCTAAAGGTATCAATAATTTTTTGTGCACCTTTTGCGAATGCTTCATTTGCACAAACTTGTCCGAAAGATTCTTTTCTGCCGTCGTTTCGGTAATTTAATTTTTCAACTTCGACAAAATTTTTTCCATTCGCCTCAACCACAATTCCCTTAAAATTAAAACCTGTATCTTCATTAAAAGTTACTAATGCACCAATCGGCGCAGAACAACCGCCTTCGAGCGTGTGCATAAATTCGCGTTCAATCGCGATACAACGCGCTGAGTTGTAATCGTTTAATTTTCGGAGCGCATTGTAAATTTCAACGTCTTTTTTTCTACACACTATAACGACTGCGCCTTGTGCAGGTGCAGGAAGCATCCAATCAATATCCAAAACATTAGGCGTGTTCAATAAATCTAATCGCTCTAAAGCTGCTTTGGCAAAAAAAATTCCATCAAATTCACCCTCATTCAGTTTCCTTAATCGCGTTTGAATATTGCCTCGCACATCGCAAAATTGAGCTTTCGGATAATAGCGTAACCATTGCGCACGTCGTCGCAAACTCGATGTAGCAAGTTTATTCCCGTCTGTTTTATAATTTATGCCGTCGCGTAAAACCAAAACATCACCTGTTGCACCGCGTTCTAAAACTGCAGCAATCATTAATCCTTCAGCTAAAACGTATGGAACATCTTTGTAGGAATGAACAGCGCAATCAATATCGCCACGTAAAAGTGCTGCGTCCAGCGTTCGCGTAAAAATACCTGTGACGCCAAGCGCGTACAGTGGCGTTACTAAATCTATATCGCCTTCACTTTTTATTGGAATTATTTCGGTAGGAATATTTTGCGCGTTGCACAAATTGGCGACTGTGTGCGCTTGCCACATTGCTAATTTACTTTCGCGCGTACCAATTTTTATGGGAGCCATTAAAAATCTATTTAATTCACGCTTGGTTCAACCATCAAAATATTGTACGCCGTTTCAATCACTTCGCAACCTGTATTGGTTTTGTGTACTTCTCCTGCGAATTTTCTGAATCTGCGATCAATAGTTTCTTTATTCGCGCCTTCATTTTCAATTTCTACGAGATGTAATTTAATATTTTTTAACAAACCAGCATGACGCCGTTTAACGTGCCAATCGTACAATTTTTGCAATTGCTCTTTAATAATTTTTTCTGCAAAAGGTAATGCTTGGCGACGTTGCTCAAATGTTTCTTCTAAAATTTTGGAAAGATCATCCACATCAACGTATTGAATGTTTGAAGCAGAAATAACATCATTCGAGGCATTCGGCGGAATACCAAGATCTATTAAAATCGTTTTCTTATTTTTATAAAAGTGAGCTGCTTTGACAATAGGCGTTGTTGAAGCCGTTGCAGTGATGACAACATCCGCATTTTCAATAAAAGCGGTCATTAAACTATAATCAATACTAAACAGATTTCTCTCAGCCGCAAACATAGATGCTTTGATGTTTGTTCTGTTGGAAACATACGGCGTATTGGAGAGGTAATTTTTGATATTGAGTGCTGTTGCTTTGCCAATTTCACCCAAACCAATCACCATGATTTTACTGCTCGACCAATCGGTTTTTATTTGTTTTAAGTAATGAATAACAGCATAACTCAAACTCGTTGTACCGTTAGATATAGCTGTTTCAGATTTTATGCGTTTTGAAACTTCTATGGCAGAATTTACAAAACGCTCCATGAAAACATCTAAGCAACCGTAGTTACGTGCTTTTTCAGCAGCCATTCTTATTTGCGTCACAATTTCGTTATCGCCAATGATTTGAGAATTTAATCCTGCAGCCACTCTAAATAAATGTTCCGTGGCATCATCACAAATTTTAGTGTAAGCATAGTGCTTAAAAAGTTCCGCAGAACCTTCAGTGAAGCGACAAAGTATATCTATTAAATTATTTGGATCGGGGGAGATGCCGTAAATTTCGGTACGATTGCAAGTAGAAAGTACAAAAATATCTTTATAACCGTTTGCAGAAAGCCAAGTCAACAACGAACTGTATGCTTCATCGGTCAAATGAAACTTTGCGCGTGTTTGAGTATCAGCTTTTTCAAAATTTACGCCCGCCATACATAAATACTTAGGCTGACTCACGACGATATTATTATTGATCATATTAATGCACTGTTCTTGATGCTCTGGCGGAATTAAATTAAAAGTTTAACTTAAACTAATACTTCCTGCCAAATTTAATTTCCTGCACAAATTTACGATGGTATGAACAAGAATCTAAAAATGAAAACACAAATATAATTCTTTAGACGCTTTCTAAACACCAAATGTGCATAAATGTTAAATTAAATCAAAATAGTTTTTCGATTTAGTTATTCGCGTTCTACTATTTAGGTTTGGCTTATTTAAATCTGTTCAAGAACTGGTCTTTAATTTTAAATTACAGCAGCTTACTGCATTTCGTGGGTTTGGGATAGAAATAGTCTATTTGATTAAATAAAGTTTACGAACTTTGCAGCCATAATTTTTTTCGATGAAAGTAGGTTTACTCAGCGATACGCACAGTTTTTTGGATAAACGTGTTTTAGATTATTTTAAAGATGTTGACGAAGTTTGGCACGCGGGCGATATTGGCAACATGGAAGTTATAAAAAATTTGACGGCGTTCAAACCTTTGCGCGCCGTTTACGGAAACATTGACGATACAGAAATGCGTGGCTTATATCCAGAAAACTTATTTTGGGAGTGTGAGGGCGTAAAATTTTTAATGACGCATATTGGCGGGGCGCCACATAAATATCCGACGCGCGTAAAAAATTTATTCATCGCGTTTAAACCAGATATTTTTATTTGTGGACATTCGCATATTTTGCGCGTAATGAACGACAAACCCAATAATTTACTGTATTTAAATCCAGGCGCGTGTGGCAACGAGGGATTTCATAAAGTAAAAACTTTGATGCGGTTTACAGTTTCTGAAGGAAAAATTTCAGCTTTAGAGGTTATTGAATTACTGTAAAATTATAAATGTAATCGTGCTTTGCGCGCCAAAAGAATTTCAGAATCTTCTACGTGGTCAGGATCGGGTACACAGCAATCAACGGGGCAAACGGCTGCACATTGTGGTTCTTCGTGAAAACCGACACATTCTGTGCATTTATCGGGAACGATGTAATAATAATCATTGGAAACTGGCATAGATTTATAATGCGCATCTACTTTTGTACCATCGTTCAAAACGTAATGACCAGTCACTGTATTACCGTCGCTAATTGCCCATTCAATACCACCTTCATAGATGGCAGTGTTCGGACATTCGGGCTCGCAAGCACCACAGTTTATACACGCATCGGTAATTATAATTGCCATTATCCAAAATTTTTTGCAAAGGTACGCACTTTTGACACTTGTTTCAATAAACTGGATTCTAAAAAATGATTTTAAAGGTTTGCAAGAGGTAAGTGAATAATATTTTAAAGACAATGAAAAAAATAAATATCGCCATTGATGGTCATTCTTCGTGCGGAAAAAGCACTTTAGCAAAAGCATTAGCCGCTAAGTTGCATTACCTATATATTGATTCGGGCGCGATGTATAGAGCAGTAACGCTTTATTTTTTAAATAAAGGTACTGACATTAACAACGCTGAAGTTGTTAAAGCGCATCTCGAGGAAATTACAATTTCATTTAAAAACCACAATGGCGAAAATAGAACACTGCTCAACGATGCTGACGTTTCAGAAGAAATACGCAGCATGGCGATTAATAATTTTGTGAGTCCAGTGGCGGCTATTTCGAGTGTAAGAAAAAAATTAGTGCATCAACAACAAATTATTGGCAGCAAAAAAGGCGTAGTCATGGATGGAAGAGATATTGGTACAGTTGTTTTTCCAGATGCAGAGATAAAAATTTTTCTAACAGCTAATATCGAAACACGCGCTCAAAGACGGTTCGATGAATTGCGTAGAAAAGGTAATGCAGTAAGTCTGGAAGAAATTAAATATAACCTCGCGGAACGCGATAGAATTGATTCGAACCGATTAGATAGCCCGTTGAAACAAGCACAAGATGCTATACTTTTAGACAATTCAAACCTAACACCTATCGAACAATGTTTATTTGTTTATAATCTAACAAAATAAAAATTGTTATTATTGAAGAAAAACTTGCATTTTATTATTTAATTTTAGAAATTAGTTTATTTTTGTTCTAAATTAATGATTGAAGTACAAATTATTGCAAATTTATTTTGTAATGCGTTTATTTTAGTTACTAATCGTAAATACTCTATTTTTCAACTTTAAACTTTATTATTATGATGCAGTATGTTATTCAATCTATCATTGGTGCTGGCGGTGGCTGGTTAATGGGTCAACTTGGTAAAGGCAGTGGCTTAGGTACTGCTGGTAATGTCGTAGCGGGTGTTGCTGGTGGCATCGGTTTACCTGCGATAGTTGATGCTGTTTTACCTGCGTTACTCGGTGGTGGTACAAGCATTAGTTCAATTTTGACTTCTGCAGCTGGTTCAGTTTTAATTCCTTACGTTATCGGTTTATTCAATAAGAAAACGGCGTAATCGAATTTCT
>JAYVVO010000378.1:0-3974 GCA_043786955.1 Saprospiraceae bacterium | reverse complement strand
AGCGTTTGTTTGCGTGACGCTCGCTTTTAACATGAGCGGCAAATCGCGTTGCAATTGCACGCAGGCTTCGTTACTCGGCAAACTTTCTACTAAATTATAAGGATTTCTACCCAAAGTTCGTTTAGCAAAATACGCCGTAATGCGATAGCAATACGTTTTTCCACGTTCAATATTTGTGTCGAAATAATTATACCGCGCGTTGTTGACAACAAAAGCCGTATCAAAAATTAAACGCGTATAACCTTTATTATCCATCGAAGGCGTGCAAGTATCGGGCGTAAACTGGCTACTATTTTCGCGTCGCCAAACAGCAAAAGCATAAAAATAATTATTGTCCGCATTTTCGCAAGTGTAAGGCTTTACCCAAGAGACAATTGTTCTATTGTTATCTGCAACAGCGCGGACATCTAATGGTGGTGGACCACAAACTTTTATTTGCAGTGTTTTTAAATCAACCAAACCCGTTGAGTCGCTGATATAATTGTCCGAAGATTTAAAAACAACGGTGTAGGGATACTGCTGAATATGTTCGCACGTAGTTTGCCAAATGAAAGTATCAACAGCGGGTTGTTTAATGAAAGGTTTGCCTTGAAAAATGGCAGGACTTTTCGTTACTTTAAATGGTCCGCCTAAAGCTGTTAAATTTATTTTTTGACCAGAATCGGGATCGGTGGAGCGCACGGGTATAACAATTCGGTCGCCCGCCACGACGCAAATTTTTTCAATGGTTGTTACTTTTGGTGGAATATCTTCGCATTTATTAATGACGACTTGCATATCGCGAATAGTGGTATCAATAGCAATGCCGCCGCGATAACTAATTACTTGAAAGGCGATATTGTATTCCCCTTCCCTTTGTGGTGTTGTCCATCGAAATTCACCCGTTACTTCGTTCAAAGAAATTTTATTATTAGCACCTGGATTTATTCGATCTGGAAAAAAATACTGTGGCACAACTGTAGCTTGCGTTTGCAATGGAATCGCTAACCGATACGCTATACTATCGCCGTCTGGATCGTAAGCATTAATTGAATGCACAAATATTTTTCCGACACAACCTTTATCAATCGGTGGTTGAAGCAAAAGCGGTGTGCTATTGAAACCCTGAAAATTAACGTTTAAAAATGTGTAAGACGTTTGAATATAAAATGGAACTCCGTCAGAGTTTGGATAATTTACGTTCAGAATACCGCCGTTGCGCTGCGGATCAATCATCCCGATTTGGTAAGTGCCTCTGCCAGGAAATGTATGCGTACCGAAGTAAATATTTTTGCGAATATCGTTCGGTAATAATTCTCCTCTCCCTCCACCGTTTGCGCGCGACAAAGTATCGCTCGAACCATCACCCCAATTTATAACCAACTCTTGTCTATCAACAGGTGAACTTGCTTTAGTGTAAACTGTAATTGTGGCGCGCAAAGTGAGTGTTCCAATTTGTTCTAAATTAATTTCACCTGCGCGGTTGTGTGTTGCCCACGCTGTTGCGCTTGCAAAAAATAAGAAAAACAGAAAGGTAAAAAAATGTTTCATATCTTTGAACAAGATTAACAACATCGAACACAATTAAAAGGTTTGCTGGGTTGTTTGTCACAAAAAACCTACAATACATTCCTCATGCTTAATTCGATTGACAAATATAAACATTTGTGATTAAACTTGTGGCAAATTTATAGCGCAATTTGAAATTCGTAATTAATTTATGTTGAACCATTGGCTCAATTTTGTGGAAAGTTCGATCGTGGAATACGTCAGAAACTTAAACCCGCAGCAACTCGGCAAACAAATTATATTTCACACACCCGATTTTACGCCGCAACTTTCGGACAATTGCATTGCTATAATCGGTTTAGATGCGACCGAAGCAGACGCAATTCGCAAAGCGCTCTACGCTTTGGGTAATCATATTACACCTAAAAAAGTTTACGATTTAGGTAATATGCGCAAAACCGATGCAGGTTTCGTTACTCCACTTTTAAACGATCTTATTCAAGGTGACACAACTTTACTTCTGCTCGGCAACAACACGGCACATTTAAAAACGTGCGTCAGTTTTTTTAAATCGGCGCGCAAAACGGTTAATGTTAGTGTAATAGAATCTCAAGTCGAATTACAAAAAATTGAAGGTAAAGAAAAAATTTGGGAGCAAATTTTAACTGAAAATAATATTTTTCATTGCAGCGTCGTCGGTTTTCAATCGCATTTTCACAGTGAAGAGGTAAACGATTTTTTTGAGAAAAAAAATTACGAATTGTTACGTCTCGGCAAAACGCGCCAAAATTTAGAAGACACAGAACCTATTTTGCGCGATGCCGACATCGTGAGTTTTCATATTTCAGCTTTAAAATTTATTGAAGCACCCGCTCAAAAATTACTTTCACCGAGTGGTTTTACGATTGAGGAAGCGTGTCAACTCGCGCGCTATGCTGGCATGAGTGATAAATTGCAATGCTTCGCACTTTTAGGTTTCGATGCAGAAAAAAGCGGAAGCGAATTAACTGCCAACGGTGTTGCTCAAATTTTGTGGTATTTTATAGAAGGATTTGTAAATCGCAAACAAGATTATCCCATCAGTGCTGCACATAATCAGCTCACGCAGTACGTGGTTGATGTCGCTGCATTTTCCGACCAAGTAACTTTTTGGCGCAGTAATAAATCGGGACGTTGGTGGATGGAAGTACCATTGAAATCGAGAAAAAAAACGGAACGCCATAAACTTATTCCTTGCAGTTACAACGATTATCTCATGGCTTGCCAAGACGATTTGCCTGAAAGGCTGCTCAGCGCTTATCGAAGATTTATTTAAAAACTATACATTGATAGAGTTGTTTTGAGTCTAAACTTTTCATTACCGCACACTTTATAAATTTGACTAACATTTAATCAAAATGATTAGATAAAAAAAAGTGTACGATAGTGAATCTAAACTTCTGGTTTAGTAATTAATTTAATAAAAATTTAATTTTCTTTATAAATTACTTTGTTACCATCTTTTTGTAATGTACTTTTGTTTTATCGAATAATTTAAATAACACGTTATGTAATGAAACCAAATTTTTTATCGAATACAATCAAAAAAACTAATCGTAACTTTTTTGAGAAACACATTTACTTACTTATGTACTGTAACAATCGACACCATTACCACTGTACCAAATCGACAATTTTTTTCACTGCACTTTTCGAACAATCTGTCACTCTGTAAAAACACCACTATTTATGTATTGTAACAATCGACACCATTACCACTGTACCAAATCGACAATTTCTTTAACTGCACTTTTCGAACAATCTATCACTCTGTAAAAACACCACTATTTATGTATCGTAACTACTGAGATTAACACCTTACTGCGGCAATCTGTATGTCCATTGTAAATTAATGGATAACCAAATAACGTCAACACCTGCCGTGTAGTTTAGGCGCATGCCTAAATAGCACACACTTTCTGCTGCCATTTACAAATCAATCATTCTTCAAACTTTAATCTTTTTATTTTATGAAAAGGATTCTATTTTCAACGTTATTTTCGTTGGTAATGCTTCTAAATGTTAAAGCATTCGCCACAAATTCACCAAAAAATGCTGGTGATAAACCCGTAACGACAGTTACAACGCCTGTTTTTGATAATGTACCTGCAGATTTGACGCTCACGCCAAATGCTGCTGGTCCATCGCCGTTTACAGCTTGCCCCACAAGTGATATTATTGTTCCTAATGCTCCTGGCCAATGTCAAGCATCTGTTGATTTTGTTGCAAATCCAAATCCTAATTTTAATTACAGTTATAATCCTGCTTACACTTTGAATCCTATTGTGGGAATAACATCACCTGGGCCATTCCCAGTTGGAACAACTATGATTACGCGCAGTATTACAGTACTAAACGGATCTGCAAATCCATTAGGTTTGGCAACTAATGTAACTTATTCTTGTGTTTTTAAAATTGTCGTTCAAGATGTGGAAGTACCTCAAGCT
>JAYVVO010000377.1:0-3983 GCA_043786955.1 Saprospiraceae bacterium | reverse complement strand
ATAAATTATGACGCATAAGATATTTGACTTTTAAACAAAGTTAGGGTGTTTAGATAGAACAAATTTTAAAAGTTTTCAAAACCCTAAAATTTCTTTTTGTAGATTCTCTTTGATATTCAAGAATTTAAAATTCGCTACTAAGAATGATTGATTTAAGAAGAAATTAAAAATCCTTTCATCTCATTTAATAATGAAATCGCAGGTGTACTTGTTCCGACATACGATGTTAAGAATGAACCATATAATAAACGCCAAGCTGACATGTCTAATATATTGGAATCGTTCCATTTAGTAAAGTTGTAGTATTAGTTCGAGTTGAAGCTCTGTTCCTCAGAAAATCTGTTACTGATTTGTAATAGGTGCGTTCTTGAGTAGTTGGAATTTTTCCGCAAACAAGTTGCGTTTGAGAGTACAAATTAAGCGTTAAAACACTTAAGACTAAAACGTAAATGAGTTTAGAAAACATAATTATTTAGCTGAAAAATTATAGAATAAGGATTTGAAAAAATTACATTTTTACAATTTTTTTTGTTGTCAGTTGATTGTCAATTTGATAAGTGATGAAGTAAAAACCTGAAGGATATTGAGACATATCAATTGAAGTTTCGTTTTTAATCCGCTCGCTATTAAAATAAATTTTTCCCGTAATATTCGTTAATCTCACCGATGGCTCAAAACCATTTGATATTCGTATGGTTAAACTGTTTTCAATTGGGTTAGGAAATTCAGAAATATCTACATAACCATTAGATGTTTCAACTATATTTAAAAGGTTGTAAACTATTTTTATCACACCCCAATCAATGCCACCTTTGTTTTCAGAAAATGTACCATTATTAGACTCAGAAAAACCTACGATTATGACATTACCTTTTTTATCTATGGTACTGCTAAGTGCTTCATCGTTATTAAAACCGCCATAACAAGTAGCATTTTTAAGCTTACCAATACTATCTATTCTAATCACCCAAAAATCGGTTGCGTTGGCTAAACTGTGATTATTTCTGACATCGCCTGAATTATTAGATTGAGTTAACCCGCTGATTAATAAATCTCCATTTGGAAATACATTTACTGAATTTGCAGCGTCAGTTTGCAATCCACCATAAAGTTTTGTCCAAATGTCATTACCCGATGTATCCGTTTTTGTAACTTTAAAATTCCAAGAATAGGGATATTGCGTTGATACTCCCAATTGTCCAACAATTTCCATTCCAGCAGATACTATATTTTGACCACTCATAGAAACAGAGTGTAACTCTCTCGAAAGTAATCTTGTTCCGATTGGTGTTACATTCCAAATTATTTTACCACTGCTATCCATTTTAATGATATAATCTCCATAATTTCCTTTAGTTTCGTACAAAAAGTTTCCATCTTTTGACTGCGAAACACCGACGAAAGCAAAAGTTTTATCGTCAATATTTGTGAGTTGCTTCAGAATGTCATCTTCTGACCCCCCAATCCTTTTTTTCCAAATTAAATCCCCTTTGGTATTAAGTTTTAGAATCCATATATCATATTTTCCAGCGTTTTCATCAAAATCACCATCAGTTGAGTTAGAATATGCACCTATAAAATAATCTCCATTTTTGTTCTGAAAAACTGATGTAAAAGCATCGCCACCTGAACCACCGTATGTTTTTGACCATTGAACTACCCCTAAGCTATCAATTTTTAAAACCCAACCGTGTTTTCCAGAAGTATTTTTTAAATCTCCATCAATAGAATTAGTTCCACCCACTAAAATAAACCCATCATCTGAAGTTTGGAAAATGGAAGAAAAAACATCACCTTTATTGCCACCATAATTTTTCTTCCAAATTAATTTTCCTTCTTCGTCCAATTTAATCAGCCAACCACTTGAAGAAAGGTATCTATTTACAGTGTCAACATCACCATCAAATGAGTTTGTCCACCCAGCAACTACATACTTATTATCCTTAGTAACAACAACTGAATACGGATATTCCGTACTGCTTCCTCCAAATGTTTTCGCCCAAATAGTTGTAGGGTTCTGAGCAAATAGCCCGATACTTAAATAATTAATAACTAAAAACGCACATAAAAAATGTGCATTTTTGTTTGTCAAAAAATTTTGTAATTGCATGAAATTTTGTTTTTAAATGTTAAACTTTCAAACGAAAAAAACTTTGTACCATGCTTTTAACATAGTATAAAGGTCAGAACTAACTTGCTTTTTCGCAAGCGAAGATTTAGGGTGAATTACTTCGCAAACGGTGTGAAACGGTCGTTTTACGTCGCTCCTCCCATTTTAAGATTTTAACGACAATGTAGGATCGCCAAACTTTTTAAAAATCCAAAATTGTTCCATCGGAACGAGTGGTCCGCCCGTTAAAACTATTTCGTAAATTTTTAATTTGCGTCTAAACGATTTTTCACCCATGCCATACAGTTTTCGCATATCGCACAGCAACATTGAGTTTTGAATTAAATGTGCAAACTCTTTAAGGTTTGGAATTTCATTTTCCATGTTTAAATAGGGTAAGAGTGATATATTATTTGTTTTGAAATTTTGATAATGTATCAATAAAAATAAGGGTGGCTCAGGCGTAACTGAACCAAAAACTCCACAATACAAAAATAAAGTATTTACACAACAGCGATGATTATTTAACTAAAATATATTAGGTTAATTTGTTAATTAATATAAATATACTTTTTGCTGGATTAACAAAGATAAATTTTTGAGCAATGAAAAGAGGGAAGTATTTAGTGCTAAATAAATAATTTCATAAAAAAAACAAACCCGCTACAATTGCTTGCAGCGGGCTTTGTTTAGTTCTAAGGATTGAATTTCTTAATCCAGAAATTATTTATTCAAAATGAATGATTTAGTTTGGTCGTTCTTTCCTTTAGAAACAACGCGCACTAAATAATTACCCACTTGTTGGTTCGAGATATCAACTTGTGTTATGCCGTCAACAACATTTTCGATTTGTTGTGTGATAACGGTTTGACCCAAGCGATTGTAAACGAATAACGTAACAGCTTTGCCTTTGTAGTTCGTTAAATCAATATTCAAAACTTCATCTGCTGGATTTGGGAAAACCGAAATGTTACCCGCTAAACCTTTGAAATTTACTTTCTGAACATTAGAAATATTGTTTGAACCGTCTAAAGAGATAGCATTGATACGATAGAAGTTATCACCTTCAGTCGGCTTAACATCAAATGATACATAGCTTTCCATTACAGTTGTCTTCAAAGAAGGCACATTTGCAATAGCTTCAAAATTACCCGTTGTAGCGTTTAATTTTTCAACTTGGAAGAAATCGTTTGTAGCACCTGTGTTGTTCAACCACTCTAAACGCGTTTTGTTAGCTTCTACAGTAGCAGAGATTGAAAGTACTTTCGTGTTTTGGAAATGCTGACCTTGTTGTTGATCGTTCGTAACATCAACTAAGTCATATCGCTCTTCGTCGCCAGAATTCCAATCCCACAGTTGGCAGTGTGAACCGTTGTAAATTCCATTTCCTTCATGGCATGAACGACCGCTCATACGGTGAGTAATTTTATAGCCGTCTTTATCGCACTCAATTTTCCATTCTTTTTCGCCGTGTGAATTGTCTTTATCATTATCTTTTTTATCTTCGTCCTGATAAAGCTGAGATCCGTTCCAAGAGTAACTACATGAAAGAATTTTATTTGAGTGTTTAGCGTACATTTTGCAGTAACCATCGCTTGTTGGAATGATATACCACTTTTGGTTATCTCCGCCAAAATAATCGTATTGCTCAACCGCAGCATATTTATCTTTTCTTCCACCTTCAACATCCAAACACTTTCCAGATTTTTTATTTACAATTTTGTAATATTTATTCTGATCGAAATTAGCATTACAAACTGGTACAGGAGGTAGTGGAATGCCACCGCATGGAATTACGATAATTACTGAGCCATATTCCTCGTCTTTACAACTGCGGTAATAACCATCGTTGTATCCTTTTGCGTGTTTTTTT
>JAYVVO010000376.1:0-3996 GCA_043786955.1 Saprospiraceae bacterium | reverse complement strand
AATAAAGCCGAAACTCAAAAATATTCCTTAATTTTCGTACATTAATTTTTAATTGAACTGCAATGCTTTATTTTTGCGGATTGCGTTCGCGCCATTTCAAATACCCTACAAATTTAGTTTATGCTAACAACAGAAATAGAAAATTTAATGCACGTTTTTGCTGATGAAGACGTTGTGATTGACGACGCGACATTGCGCAGTCATATTTTTATAAAAGGTGCGCGCAGCAATAATTTAAAAAATGTGGACGTACTGATTCCGAAGAATAAGTTGGTTGTAGTTACAGGTGTGAGCGGTTCGGGAAAATCGTCTATTACGATGGATACGCTTTTTGCCGAAGGTCAACGCCGATACGTCGAGAGTCTTTCGAGTTATGCGCGACAGTTTTTAATGCGGATGAAAAAACCTGATGTGGATTACATAAAAGGTGTTTGCCCAGCTATTGCGATTGAACAAAAAATTTCGTCCGGTAATAACCGTTCAACCGTCGGTTCAATGACAGAAGTGAACGATTTTTTGCACCTCATGTATGCCCGTATCGGCAGAACGATTTCGCCAATATCTGGTCAAATAGTTAAGAAACAGCAAGTTGAAGACGTTGTAGATATTATTTTGCGCGAAGCAGAAGGCGCGCGTTTGCAACTATTTATTCCGTTGCCGAAGCAATACGCTGAGCGTTCGCTCAGCACAGAACTCAACGTCTTACTGCAAAAAGGATTTACTCGCATTTGGTTTAATGGTGCGCTGCACAATATTCAAGATGTTTTAGAGGGGGCGGAGTTATTGAAGGAAACAATTTTAAGCATCGAAAATTTAGAAAAGAATATTGGTGCATTTGCTGAAGAAGATATTCGCATTTTAATTGACCGTTTTGTCATTAAACACGACGACCTAACGAATACGCAACGTATTGCCGACTCTGTGCAAATGGCATTTTACGAAAGTTATGGCGAAGCGATTGTAGAAATTATGGGTGGCACAACCCACCGTTTCAATAATCGGTTCGAACTGGATGGCATAACTTTTATTGAACCGACACCGCAATTATTTAATTATAATAATTCGCTCGGCGCCTGCCCTGTGTGCGAAGGTTATGGAAAAACGATTGGTATTGATGAAGATAAAGTGATTCCGAATAAAGCACTTTCTGTCTATGAAGGTGCGGTTTTGTGTTGGAAAGGAGAAAAGTCGAGTGAATATCAAGATAATTTTTTAATGCACGCCCACGCGAATAATTTTCCTGTGCATACAGCTTATCAGGATTTAACGCCCGAACAAAGAAATTTACTTTGGAAAGGCAACAAAAAAACAGCAGGTATTGACGCATATTTCAAAGGAATAGAAGAGCATACTTACAAAATTCAGAACCGCGTAATTTTAGCGCGCTTTCGAGGTAGAACTACATGCCCAAGTTGTCACGGTAAAAGATTGCGCATTGAAGCACAATACGTAAAAGTTGGTGGACTTGATATTGCCGACTTGATGGAAATGCCGATAGATGAATTACAAATATTTTTTGATAATTTAGAACTTAACGAAAACGAAACGACAATTACGTCGCGGTTACTTTTAGAAGTTAAAAATCGTTTGCGATTTATGATGCGCGTCGGTCTCGGATATTTAACACTTAGTCGCGTATCGAATACATTGAGCGGTGGAGAAACACAGCGCATAAATCTAACACGCACGCTTGGTTCAAATTTAACTGGATCACTCTACATTCTCGATGAACCAAGTGTTGGTTTGCATCCGCGCGATACAGCGAATTTAGTCACAGTATTGAAAAATTTGCGCGATCTCGGTAATACGGTCGTCGTCGTTGAGCATGAAGAGGAAGTGATTAGAAACGCAGATTACTTGATAGACATGGGACCTGAAGCTGGTATCAATGGCGGTCATGTAGTTTTCGCAGGTAACTACGCCGATATTGGTTCGGCGGCACCAGAAAGTTTAACGACTAAATATATGTCGGGTGTAATGCAAATACCTGTGCCGTTGCATCGCAGAATAGGGAAAAATTGGTTGACCTTCAAAGGTTGTCGCCAACATAATTTGAAAGATATTACTGTAAACGTGCCGACTGCGGCTTTAACAGTTGTTACGGGTGTTTCGGGTTCAGGCAAAACGACGCTCGTCAAACAAATTATTTATCCTGCACTTTTGCAAAAAGTGATGTCAAGCACGGGCGATTTACCCGGTCATTTCGGTGGATTTAATGAAGATGTCGCAAAAGGATTTACTGCTGTTGAATTTATAAATCAGTCTCCAATAGGAAAATCGTCGCGTTCAAACCCTGCGACATATGTCAAAGCATACGATGATATTCGCGATTTGTATTCCAAGCAAACGCTCGCTAAAATGCGTAACTACAAACCGGGTATATTTTCGTTTAATACGGATGGCGGACGTTGCGACACTTGCAAAGGGGAAGGCGAAACTGTTGTTGAAATGCAATTTTTAGCCGACGTGCATTTAACGTGCGAAGAATGCGACGGTAAAAGATTTAAATTTGAAACTTTAGAAGTTACTTTTAATGGCAAAAATATTTGGGAAGTTTTAGAAATGGATATTAATGAAGCGTTGGAGTTTTTTAAACACGAAAAAAATATCTATAATAAAATTAAGCCCCTCGCCGATGTAGGTCTTGGTTATGTAAAACTCGGACAAGCGAGTGGATCGCTTTCGGGTGGTGAAGCGCAGCGCGTAAAATTAGCGTCGTATTTAGTAGCGGATAAAAATAAAGATTCTATTTTTTTTATTTTCGATGAACCGACAACAGGTTTACATTTTCACGACATCCGAAAACTATTAGACGCTTTAAACGCTTTAGTAGATAAAGGTCACACTGTTTTAGTAGTCGAGCATAATATAGAAGTTATAAAAAATGCTGATTGGGTGATTGATCTCGGACCCGAAGGTGGAAAGACGGGTGGTAATTTGGTTTATGAGGGTACACCTGAAGGTTTAGCGCAAGTAGAAGAGTCGTACACAGGTAAGTTTTTGAAAGAAAAGTTTTGAGCATAAAACACTTATTACTTATTTGGCGTTTAAACATTAAGGTATTCAGGAATAGTTAATAGCTATAGGCCTTTTCTATAAAAACGCAATTAGGTTTATTTCTTTGTGAATCTTTGTTACTTTATGAACTTTGTGCTGAAAATAAACCGCAAATTTTCTCAGTACAAATTTCATAAAGTAACAAAAATCCATAAATCGAAGATTCATTGAAAGCCATAATAATTCTCGAATAATTACTTTTTAATTTTTATAAAAAAATCCGTTTAATCAATATAAAATTTAGATATTTTTCCTACAATCTCTCTCAAAAAATACATAAAACCTTCGCAAATATCTGGAGACTGCGGGAAAATATGTTTAAAGTATGTAACTTCGTAAAAACATAAAATACAATACTCATGAAACGACGTAATTTTTTTCAGAATGTGGGTTTAGGTGCTTCGGCACTTATTTTACCGACATCACCAATTGTAAATACCTTATTATTTAATTCTCAAAATCAAAATTTTATGAGCTTCGAACTTGCTCCTCTTCCTTACGCATTCAATGCTTTAGAGCCACACATTGATGCCAAAACCATGGAAATTCACCACGACAAACACCATGCGGCGTATGTCACTAATTTAAATGCGGCTGTTACTGCCGATGCAACGGCGCAAAATAAATCTATTGAAGATTTATTGGGAAGCATTTCGAAATATGCCCCCGCTATTCGCAACAACGGTGGCGGACATTGGAATCATACTTTTTTCTGGAATATTTTAAAACCAGGCACAACGCCCGGTGCAGAAACTAATTTCGCCATCAACGGTGCATTTGGTAGCATGGAAAATTTCAAAACAGAATTTACGAAAGCAGCCATGACGCGTTTTGGTTCTGGTTGGGCATGGTTGTGTGTGGATGCTAATAAAAATTTGTTTATCTCATCTACACCGAATCAGGATAATCCGTTGATGGATGTTGCAGAAAAAAAAGGTA
>JAYVVO010000375.1:0-3997 GCA_043786955.1 Saprospiraceae bacterium | reverse complement strand
TAAAATTAAGATTTGCATAGAAATAGTTAAACTCTCTGTAATTGGGGAAAATTGAATTACCTACAATTTCACTCGGGCTTTTTGAAAGTTCTGGTGTCGAATTATACAATCTATCGTTCCAATAACCAGATTGTATAGAGCCGTTACTCAGCCATTTTTCCTTGTTAGAAAATATTTGCCACGCGTTATTTGTAAAATATTGATCTTTAGTCGTCCCGAAAGCAGAAATTAAAAACTTACTCATACGCGATGTTGTGTCGTCGCCCGATAAATTTCTGAAAATTATTAAATTCGCGCCAAATCTAAATCCTGTTTCTTGTGCGTAACTTAAAGCAGGGAGTATATTTACAGTATTCTGTTTGTATTCGCTTTGAGCAGTTGCACCATAGCAAAAGATTAACACAACGAGCGACGTTTGTCCATAAGAGTTTAATAATTTTGTAAATTGGGACATAAGCCGTATTAATTTCTTTTACTATAAAATTTTATAAACACAATTTTAAAAAAAGTGTTATAAAATAAGACAAATTTTATATTTTTGTTCGATATTGTTTTAGACCCTCTAACTTAACAGTTCGTTCATGTTGAAAAGTCAAATAAATGTTAAAATTTTAAATTTAACGCTTTTTTGTATCATTTATTCTTTTTTTAGCGCGTGTTCCGCACAAACTTCCAAGAAAATGATGCATAATATTATTAGCGTTGAAAGTATTACGAGTGGTAACACCGGGTTCAGAGGTAGAGTAATGCCTGATGAAATGAATAAACCAAATTCGGGTGTTGAATATTTAGAATTAGAACTCACTGCAAAGGCAAAATGCACCATTGACTCAATCTATCTCGTTTTTAAAGATAACAAGCAACGCGTTATGCTTAAAAACGATTCGCTTCCTAAAACACTCCATAAGAATGAAACTTGGGTTTGTCATGTCGAAAATATTTCTGCGCAATATGAGCGCGCTAACGGCGAACTCGGTCAACATAAAGTAACTAATGTTGAAATTTATATGAATGGTAAAAAGGAACTTTCAACGTTTAGTAAGATTACGCGCATTCTACCGCGATGATGCAACAACCGAACCAATCATTTCTGACGCTGCATTCGTTTTTTCAAGACGAACATTGACGATTGAATTTACAATTTCATTCTCACTGGGAATAAAAACCTTAATGTAATTATCCGTAAATCCTGTGAGCAGGTTTTCATCTTTACTTTTTTCTAAAAGTACCGCGCGCGTTTCGCCCGCATGTGCGGTATAAAAAGAATTCTTCTTTTCCGACGAAAGAAATTGTAAACGCTCATTTCTGATGCGACGTTTATTCATCGGTACCGATCCAGACACTTCTATCGCTAAAGTATTTGGTCGTTCTGAATAGGTGAACGGATGTAAATAACTTACGTCGAGACTTTTTATAAAATTATACGATTCGTTGAAGTCTTCATCTGTTTCGCTTGGAAATCCGACAATAACATCAGCACCGATGCAAGCATGCGGCATATATTTTTTTATAGTTTCTACTTTTTGTGCATACAAATCGCGTTTGTAACGGCGGCGCATTTGTGCTAATTGTTTATCGTTACCAGATTGTAACGGAATATGAAAATGCGGAACAAAGCGCGCGCTCTGGGCTATGAATGCTATAATTTCATCCGTCAATAGATTGGGTTCTATACTCGAAACACGAAAACGCGGAATTGCTTCTACTTTATCAAGTGCTTGAATCAAATCAATAAATAGTGCTTCCTTTTTCGCTTTTGTACCTTCAATCACTTCAGTGCCGTTGCCGTAATCACCAGAATTTACACCAGTGAGTACAATTTCTTTCACGCCGAGTTCTGCAATTTTATACGCGTTGGCGACAATATTTTCAACTGTATCGCTGCGACTTGCGCCACGCGCTAAAGGAATGGTGCAGAAGCTGCATTTATAATCGCAACCGTCTTGAATTTTTAAAAACGTGCGCGTTCTATCGCCAAAAGAAAATGCCGAATGAAATACGTTTGCATTTTTTATATCACCTGCTTGCACCCAACCTTTACCAGAACTTTTGCTGAGTGTTTCGACGTAATCAACAATTTGGAATTTTTCTTTAGCACCTAAAACTAAATCAACGCCTTCAATATTAGCAATTTCATCAGGTTTCAGTTGTGCATAACAACCTACAACAATTATTAATCCGTTCGGCGATTGACGTAACACGCGGCGCACCAATTGTCGGCATTTTTGATCGGCAAAATCTGTAACGGAACACGTATTGATGACATATACATCGGCAGCGTTTTCAAAATCTGTCACGCCAAAGCCACGCTTCTCAAATAAATTTTGAATAGACGAGGTTTCAGAGTAATTTAATTTACAACCGAGTGTATGAAAGGCGACTGTACGTGGTGTTGACACTATAAAAAAATGAAAAATTAAAATGAAAAAAAATAAAGCGGCGTATGCGTTTCCAATTTGAAACCATACCATTTATGTCATGAAAAAATCAAAATGCAAATCAAAAAAGATCTTCCTTCTTTCCTACTCCTTCTTCTCTAACTATTCACCATAATTTTATTCAAACTGTGAATCGCAGAGGTCATTTCAATGACAAGTTCAGGATATTTTTCAAAAATATTACCAACCACAATTACGTCAGCTCCCGATTTTGCACTTTCGCAAGCTTGGTTCGGCGTTCTTATGCCACCGCCAACAATGATGGGAATTTTAACATTGAGATTTATCATTTCAATCATAGAAGTTGGAACGGCATTTTTTGCACCACTGCCAGCATCAAGGTATAAAAGTTTTAAACCCAAGTATTCACCTGCCATGGCGGTACAAAGTGCAATTTCATCTTTATGTGCAGGTAAAGGTGTTGTGTTGCTAATGTAAGATGCAGTTGTTTGTGTCCCGCCGTCAATGAGCATATAGCCAGTAGGCAGAACCTCTAAATTTGTTTTACGCAGCATCGGCGCAGCAATTACGTGTTGACTGATGAGATAATCGGGATTGCGACCAGAAATGAGCGACAAAAACAAAATAGCATCAGCTTTAGAATGTATTTGCGTTGGGCTACTCGGAAACAAAACAATTGGTTTTTTTGTCGCTGCGCGTATCGCTTCAATGCAAAATTCCATTTTGTTATCAATTATCAAACTGCCTCCTAAAAAGAAATAGTCCGCATTGGCAATTACTGCATTTTCTATGACGTGCTCCAATCTATCTAAGCGCATTCTATCTGGATCAATAAGAACGGCTAATTTTTTTATCTTATCTTTTTTGGACTGAAGCAGCGACGTATAAATGATTTCTGATCCCATAACAAACATTAGAATTCGAGCAAAAGTACATACAATAGGGCATTTGTAATTAAGAATTAGGAATTAAGAATTAAGAAATACGAATTAACCACGTCGAAAACGCTAATTATTAATTTTAATTCTTAATTTTTAATTTTTACGCGTTTCAGGATGAATTAAAAAATATGGATTCGAAGAGTTCTTTAAATAGAATTTAGCCTCACTTTTTTTGGCAACGCCTGGATAGTCACCTATCCAATCTCCTATATCGTTTATTATTTGAAGATGCAAATGCGGATTCCAACCTCCATTTTCGGACGAAATACCTAATCCACCTAATTGTTCACTCGCTTTAAAATTTTCGCCAACTTTTCTGTTCTTAAGAGATGCTAAGGAAAGATGCCCAAATAAAATATAAAATTTCTCTCCCTCGACTAAGTGTTCTGTTATAATTGTTGCACCATAATCCAAATTCTTTCCATTGTATTGCTGACTGTGAATTTTGCCATCGAGTGGCGCAAAAATTGGTGTGCCTGCTTTTGTCCATAAATCAATTCCTAAATGAATCGTTCGTGGCTCTTCGTTTGTTGGGTTGAAATGTTCACTGCTATTATATAATTCTCGATTTTCGCCATAGCCACCTTCGGCAACGGTTGAATTATTCAACCGTAAAATTCTTTCGACGTAATTTTCTAAGCCAGAAAACGTTTTTAA
>JAYVVO010000374.1:0-11091 GCA_043786955.1 Saprospiraceae bacterium | reverse complement strand
CTTACATATAATTTATTTTAGAAAAAAATCACAATGAATAGCTCAAAGATTGTGGCTAAAAGCTACATTTGATTTTTAATTTTCCAACCTTGTTTACTAACTATACTTACCTATTTTTATGAAACCCATTTTTTCACAGACTTTATTCGAGCGACTTAATTATCCCGAAAATATTTCTGAAATAACTGCGTCAACCATTTTTGAACCTATGCCTGCGCCCACGGGTGTTGCACCGTTTCGATTGAACGCTTACACATTTGTTCCCAATAAAACGAATTTAAAATTTATTTTGGCTGCCGATACAGGTGGCATTTTAGACAGTGCGCCTGAAACAATGGTGGCAAATGAAATGGCAAAACACGCCCCCGATTTTATGTACATTATGGGTGATGTGGTGTATTTTTATGGTGAGCAGTCCAACTATTACACGGAATATTTTAAACCTTACGAAAAAATTAGTGCACCTATTTTTGCTATTCCTGGAAATCATGATGGCGATTTAAACTCAAATCCACCCACAGGAACGAAACCTAAAAGTTTAGATGCGTTCATGAAAGTTTTTTGCGATAAAAAAGTTTCAGTGATTCCGTTTTCAAACGAAATAAAACGCACCAGCATAACGCAACCCAATATGTATTTCACATTGGAATTTCAAAATTTTAGCATCATTGGTTTATACACTAATGTGCCGTCGGGCGGTATTGTTCATCCCGATCAGCAAGCTTGGTTTGTAGGCGAATTGAAAAATGCTGCGGCTAATAAGAAAAAAATTATTGTTACATTGCACCATCCAACCTATAGTTTCGATACAAGTCACGGTGCTTCAACGGCAATGCAAACACTTTTAGACACAAGTTTTAAACAAGCAGGCGTTTATCCTGCCGGTGTATTTTGTGGTCACGTGCATAATTACCAAAGGTTTGAAAAAAATTATGGTGGCGTGAAAGTGCCTTACATCGTGTCGGGTAATGGCGGCTATCATAATTTACACATCGTTGATAAGACAAAAGTCACTAAATTACCAACGGCTTTCGATGCCACTACAAATTTATTAGCTTATAACGATACGGGCTACGGATTTTTAGAACTTACCACTTCAGGTAATTCGATTCAAGTTTCTCAGTTTGTATCTCAATTGGGTGGTAGCTTTAGTTTGCAAGATAGCTTCATAATTTAAAAAGCTATGAGCCTTGAGCTTTGAGCTGCACCATTGAAAGTTGGGCTCAAAGTTCAAGGCTCAAAACTTTTTAAACCAATATTGCTGCACCAAATGCATCCATGACGATAGCATTTTGTTCTTTTGAATGCGTCTTTGCATAACCTGTAGCTGGTGAAGCTGCCGCTTTACGACCAATATATTTTAATCCTAGATTGCTGTGAAAGGTTGAAATGAAAGACCAAGCACCCATATTTTGCGGTTCTTCTTGAATCCAAAATGGTTTAGCATTTTTATATTTAGCCAAAATGTCTATCGCTTTTTGTTCAGCGAACGGATAAATTTGTTCTAAGCGAACTAACGCAACCGTTCCGTCGGGTTGTTTGCGTTGCTGCGCTAATAAATCGAAATATATTTTTCCTGTGCAGAATAAAACGCGCTCTACTTTTTTAGCCGCTTTAGAATCTGTAAATAAGACATCATCAATAATTTCTTCAAACTTAGTTTCGCCAATAAAATCAGAAATAGGCGAAATACAATCGGGATGACGCAAGAGTGATTTGGGTGTCATTATCACTAAAGGTTTTCTGAAATTGCGCACCAACTGACGGCGAATGATGTGAAAAAAATTAGCAGGCGTTGTTACGTTGGCAACAATCATATTATTTTCAGCGCAAAGTTGCAAAAATCGCTCTACCCTACCCGATGAATGTTCTGGTCCTTGTCCTTCATAACCGTGTGGTAAAAGTAAAACTAAACCATTTTGACGTTGCCACTTCGATTCACCAGCTGCGATGAACTGATCAATAATTGTCTGCGCGCCGTTGTGAAAATCGCCAAATTGCGCTTCCCAAATTACCAACGTGTCAGGCGTTGCCATCGAGTAACCAAATTCAAATCCCATCACACCATATTCGGAAAGCAAAGAGTTATAAATTAAAAAACGGCTTTGATCTTCAGAAATATTATTAAGGCGGTTAAACTCTTTATCGGTATCGGCATCAAAAAAACACGCGTGACGATGACTGAATGTACCGCGTTTAACGTCTTCACCACTTAAACGCACATCGTGTTTTTCTAATAGAAGTGTGGCATAAGCCATTAACTCGCCGTAACCCCAATCAATAATATTATTACCGATAAGTTTTTGCTTACCGTCCAAATAACGCAAAATATCCTTCAATGGCGTGAAACCATTGGGGACACGCATAAGATGTTCTAAAACTTTTTGAATTGTTTCCGCACTCACACCTGTAACAGGTGAGTTTACGTGTTCTTCATCTGTAATATTTTCACCGCGTTTTAAATTGCGCCAAGCAATTTCAGGCTCCTGAAATTTATAAGGTTTAGCATTCTGTTTCGTTTCTGCCAAAAGTAATTGCAAAGCATCATCATATTGCTTTTTCATTTCTTCTGCCATTATTTTTGTCACTTCGCTGCGCGCTTCTAATTGTTTGATGTACAATTCGCGCACATTGATATGGTTTTTGATAAGTGCCCACATACGCGGTTGCGTAAACTCAGGATTATCACTTTCGTTGTGTCCATGTCGGCGATAGCACACCATGTCAATAAAAACATCGTTGTTAAATTCTTGACGGTACGCCGTTGCTAATTCTGAAACAAAAACTACAGCTTCTGGATCGTCGCCGTTCACGTGAAATGTTGGTGCTTGAACTACTGCTGCAACACTCGAACAATACGTTGAAGAGCGCGCGTCGTCGAAATCTGTTGTGAATCCGATTTGATTATTAATAACAAAATGAATAGTTCCACCCGTATAATATCCAGGCAACTGACTCATTTGGATAACTTCATAGACAATTCCTTGTCCTGCAACAGCAGCATCGCCATGCACCATAATCGGCAAAATTTTATCGAAATCGCTTTTGTAAAGTATATCTGCTTTTGCGCGCGAAAAACCGAGCATGACAGGGTCAACGGCTTCAAGATGTGAAGGATTAGGCGGTAATTTTAAATAAACAGATTTACCATTTGCCGTTAATGCTTGCGACGAATAACCCAAGTGGTATTTCACATCGCCACTGCCATAATTCAATGCTTTGACGTTTTCTTCAAATTCTTCAAAAATTTGGTCAGGTGTTTTTTGCATGATGTTCACCAAAGCATTCAATCGCCCACGATGCGCCATACCGATAATACATTCTTCTACACCTGCATCAACGCTTGTATTGATAATCGCATCAATAGCCGCAATAGTTGATTCGCCACCTTCGAGCGAAAAGCGTTTTTTGCCGACAAACTTTTTCCCTAAGAACTCTTCAAAACCTACTGCTTCGTTCAGTTTTTGAAGGATGCGCCGTTTTTTATCAATCGTAAAACCGAAACCATCTTCGAGCGTTCTGCGCTCAATGCGTTCGCGCAGCCATTTGCGTTTTTCTTCATTGTCAATATGGCTGTATTCAAAACCGATTGTGCCAACGTATAATTTTTTAAGTGTCGCTTCAATGGTATTGAGTGTGGCATTTTTTAAACCAATGAGTTCGCCCGCAGCAAAAACGGTTTCACCATCGTTTTGTAAACCAAAATCGGAAAGATCTAAATGTGCTTTTCTATCGCGACGCGGTTTTAACGGATTTGTTTGACTCAATAAATGTCCGCGATGACGATAACCATCTATGAGTGCTGCTACCGCAATTTCTTTTTGAGGAATTTGCGAAAATGGTAACGAACCATTTACTGTGTGCAGCTCATTGCTCATAGCTAATAGCTCAGGGCTTTTTTCGCTGTATTCAAATCCGCGAAAAAAATTCACCCACGACGGATCAATACTATCAGGTGAATTTTTATATTGTTTGTATAAATTTTCTATAAAACTTGGATGCGCATTTGTAATGTGCGAGTAGGTTTCAGCTACCATGATTAAACTCTAATTAATAAAATTATAAAAACTAAATTTTATAACGCAAAATAACGAAAAATTGTGTCGAAAATGAAGAGAGAAATTAATTTTTTATACTTTTAATAACAAATAAAATCGGAAAGCTATTTTAATTGGAACAATCCATAAAAAAATTATTTGGAGCAAATATTAATTTAAAGAAAAAGCACCTCTAAAAAATTAGAGGTGCTTTAAAAAATAAAATACTTTTAGTGCTTTGGCAATTTTAAACACATCATAAAATAGTAATCAGAAGTATAAAGAAGATTATTAACCGTGTCAATAGCTATTCCACTTTCCCCAATGTTGGCACTATCAAACCTTCTAAAATTATTATAAATTGCTTTAAACTTATTTGGTGAAGGTTCTGCCCAAAGCTTTTTACCCGTCGCTTCTTCAATAGCATAAAGTTTTCCGTTACCACTACAAGTAAAATAAATAACGCCATTGTAATAAATCATTTCTCCTTTTCCTCCTGCTCCACTATCTGTATCTTTCCATAGTTCAACACCTGTATCAGGATTCACAGCATACATAGTAAAACCATCTGGTTTAATATATAATTTATTATTAGCCATAATAAAAGGTTGAAACCTGAGTAATGATTCACCATCTCCAAAATTTTTTGCCCATAAAATTTTTTTATTTGGTAAATCAATACAAAGAGCAGTGAACCCTAATGGAATAAACGCTTTGTTGCCCACTATGTATGGAAAGTTGACAGAACCCAACTTATTTGGGTCGATATCGGTGAAACGAAAATATTCTTTTTTCTGAGTAATATTGTAAGCAACAACATCTATTCTACCAACACCATGTGTAAAATCATAATAACGCGTCTGAAATATAGCAATTTCATCTCCCTCACTATTTATCCAAACTGAAGGATTTTCAATTCCTGGTACAAACCTATCAATTGGTTTTTCAGTGTAAACCGTATCCCAAGAAAGTTTATCAACTTTTGTTCTCAACAAATGGGAATTTTCTAAAAAAGTTGGCAAATTTTCTATTCTGATATTATAGACATAATTATTTTGCGCGCTTAAAAAATCTCTACTATTTAAAGTGATGCCGCTCCAATTTGTTTTGCCCGTTTCTAAATTAACAGAATAAGTCTCTTTTTCATTTGTAAAAAATATATAATTGGCAAATTTTACGGCATCAACGCCCACATTTGAATTAGCTGCGCTAAAATACTCTTTCCAAGTCCAAATTAAATTGCCTGTTTTACCATCAAAAAAATTAAATTTTTGACCTGTTCCATCGCCGCAATTATCTTTAAATAGAACCCCGTTTTTATAAAAAATTGCTTTTTCAGAACCACACTCAGTAGAATCTTTTGTAAAGGCTTTTTGCCAAACCACTTCGATTTTTGAAGTATCACAACCACCAAAATCACAAGTATAATCGTGAGGAACATAAGGCGGTATTTTGGTGCAACCTAAAAACAAAATAAAAGAAAGAAACAACATATTTTTCATAATTTAGGATTAGGATAAATAATGGCGTAGAAATATTTCTACGCCATTTATAAAAAAAGTTATCTGTTTGTAGTCATAAAAAATTTTCCGTAGTAGCCAAAAAATAATTCTTTCAATCTATCTCGCGTGTTTGCGTCATTAGTCAATTGACTATGATTACTATTTATCATTGACTGCGTATTATTTAAGTCAATTCCTGGAAATGCAAGGGCAGATGTTTTAGTTACGGCACCGTCATTGGGTTCGTGTACTACTGTAAAATCATAAATTGTTGTAGGACTAGTGCTGCAATCAGTAAAATTACTATTTCCCTGTCCAACACATTGACTAGGATCAGTAACTTGGTAAGACCAATTGCTGACGGGAAAACCGTCATAGTCATATTGTGTACAATTACAATCAAACCCAGGCGTAGAGATTGGAATTTCGTAATTTGCGCCAATTATTCTTAACCAAGAATCATTTGCATTATTCCAAAAATTAACACCTCTACCCCAGTAGTTACGCAATTTTAGCCATCTGTCAGCTATGTTACCTGGCCCGCCTGCATGGTACAAATTATTATACAAGTCACGCTTCATTAAATACATTGCCATTTTTCTGTTTTTAAAATCTAAAATATCCCCGTCAGCTGTTGGATCTACAAAATAATCATTTGATGTTGGAACTGTGGTAGAACTGCTACTAATTAATCTCCAAAGTTCAGACCCGCTTTCTTCTACTCCATAAAAAGCTACTTTAGGTAATGATGAAGTAACATAATTTAGGTTTGTTAAAGCACTTGATGCTACTTGTGTATTCCCTGGATAAGCATAGAAATCATTTGTGATTGGCAAATTGAGTGGCGCAATAAACTTTGGTAAAAAAATTGCAGCCGCCGAACACAATGCGTTAACAATTTTTTCAACTTTATCTTGGTTTAAAATATTATCAATTAATAAGCCCTTCAGAAAACCTGCATCACCTACTAAATTATTCTGCAGCTCTTCAGCTGGACCAATTGTTAATTCTGTGCATGCACTTTGGATATAATTAGGGACATAAATTTGTTTAGTTTCAGGCGTAAGTAAAGCGGTTCCCGCATGTGGAGTGGCAAAGGTAACAATACCATGAAAACACTTTGAATTAGGATTAATCAAATCATATTTTTGATCTACTTTCCTTAGAACCAACCCACCTAAACTATGTCCGATAGAAAAACTTTTAGTATAATCAATATTATATTCTGGATGACCTTTATAAGCGTTATCAGCAGTAAGTATAAAGTTTTTAACATCATTGCCTGCGGTTTCCAAACTACCATTTGAAGTACTATAATCCAACCTGTTAGAATAAACTTTATAAGGTTGATAAGAATTATTTAGTAAATCAGTTCTGGTGAAATCTAATTGTGTAGCATCTGCGGCTTGACCCCAAGTACTCCTATCGCCTCCCAAGCCGTGAACCCAATAAATTATTTTATTTTGAGCTAACGCATTTAAAGTTGAAGCTAAAATAATTAAGAATATGATGACATTTTTCATGATAAATTAAATTTTTAAATGACAGAATTATTGTTTTGTAAAGCGCTGAGTAAATTTTTCTCCACTCAAAGTTTTCAATTGAATCAAATAAGTCCCATTAGGAAGATTTTCAAGTTCAATAGTTTCATATTGCCTGGTAATTTTTTGCTGAAAGACCTCCTTTCCTAACATATCAATAATTGACAAGCCGTCTGAATTTTCCAAAATTGATAAAGGTAATTGAATGGATATTTGCCTTACAGCAGGATTAGGATAAATATTAAAATTATCAACAGCATTAGTATTTTCATTATTAGTCCTAAAACCCACTGGTTTTGATATTTTGTAATTTGAATAATAATTATGATTGAAGTGCCAAACCCGATTACCTTGTTTGTTTCTATCCATCTGAATTTCACGGGTGTATTCTGGAGTAACATTTCCCAATTTATCCATTTGAAATTTTTGGTGATAACCATATTTTAAATCTTTACCTTCAAATTCTCGCTTTTCAAATCTTAAATTTTTATTGTCCTGTAAGTATTCAATATTTTGATTCCTCATGTGAATAGTCCCATCAATCAATTTTTTACTTTTCGCACCTTTTAAAATAAAATCATCTGCTTCTGCTTTAATTTTATCAATTTTGTCAATCTCGGTATTAAAACCCAATTTAGTAGTTTGGGTTTTCATCTCTTCCATTAAATTCAGAACTTCGCTGGTATGATTAATTTGGAAAATGAGTTTTCCATTTTTATCATAACCTTTTATACTCTTACCATCAATTACTGTTTTAACGGGCATATTATCTTTTTCAGAGAACTCGGTTGTTTTGTTAATTACAATGGTAACTTCTTGTTCGCCATTTTGCTGAACTTTAATGGAGTAACTTTCATCTTTTTCAATTTGCTTCATAGCGAGTCTTTCAAAAGTATTGTGCAATTTTTCTTCTCCCTTTGCACCTAAACCTTCTTTTACAGTTTTCAAATCGTAAGTAATAGTGTATTGCGCTATTAAATGAGGGGAAATAAAAAATAGAGTAATAAAGATTAAAGAGGATCGGATTTCTTTAACATAAAAATTGTTCTTTTTCATTGTCAAAAGATTTGTAATTTAGGTTTTTACTCCTAAATTTGTTTATTAATTAAATTTAATACAGGACTTTTGTCGCATACTGGCCAGGCGTGCGACATTAGCCTTTTTCTTTATTAAGGTATTTACTCGTGTTTAGTTCGAGGAAAATTTTATGTCTAAGATATTTTTTTAAGAACTCTCTTCGGTAGTTAAAGAGTTGCTCGCAAAGAGTTGCTCGCAAAGAGTTGCTCGCAAAGAGTTGCTCGCAAAGAGTTGCTCGCAAAGAATTGTAGAAATTGAAACGTGAGGTATCGTTCATAATTTAATATTTCCAATTATTTAAGGTTTATCAAATTTGATTTGTAAATATAAACCATTAAATTCAATAGTCAAGTTATTTAACACTTTTCCAATGTTAAATTTTATTTTATAGTGTAGATAAATCAAAAACACTATTGGTTTATTGTAATGTGTTGTTCAAAATATTTTTGTATATGTCAGCCAGAAATAATTTTCCAAGCCGCTTCAGCTATGCGCGTTGTGAGCTGTTCGATATAATAACTTCCCCCTGCAACGTCATTTATGTTCGGTATGCCGCTTTCGAGTTGAAGTATGTGCTGAATGTTTCCGAAAATGCGCGCATTGAATTTTTCATCGGTTTCATCATTCCCTACATTTGATTCAGTAACTGATGAAACGGTATTTGCATCACCTAAATATGCCGCTAAAACTTGAACCGTTGCGCTGATTTTATTATTATGAATATTATGTTCCGATTCCATCGGATGATACACAACATCAATCGGCAAATCGCGCGGTTCTAATCCCCAACATTTTAAAACATTAGCACAAACAATTTTTATAGCGCGCAGTTTGGCAATTTCTGTATAAAACTTTGTCCCAACGGTGACGCGAACACGCATTTTATCGGCAATAACTTGAAGCGATAAATTATTTTTTTCACCCGTTTCAAAAAACGTATTGAGTTGTGCTGCTAAACTAACAATGTGTTCAACAACGTTATTGGTTTCATGAGATGTGTTAACTTCTTCAACATAAAAAAAATAAAATTTAGGTAAAATAGGAACAAACGTCTCAAAGATAGTGTGGTAATCTGTCAACCCCATTTTTGAAAACACAGTCGAATTAATATTGAATGCACCTAAAAGTTCTGAATGAATTTCACTTTTAGTTTTAGATACTGCAGTCAAGAAATTAATTACATTGGATTGAATTTTTTTAAAATTATTCTGCGTTGCGTCCAAAAAATAAAAATGTAAAAATAAATATTCGCAAGAAACTTGAGACAGTAAAATTTTAAAATTAGGTGTTGACAAAACATCCGTCAGTAAAAAAATAGGTGTTTGTGCGCCGCGCATCAAAGCATCTAAAAGATTTTTATTCGTTGCTAGTACATTTTCACCAGTAACATAAAAATTTTCAGCGACTAAAAAATTTGTGTTCGTTGGCGGGACAACCGAAGCATAAATATTATTTTCTTTTAAAAAACTTTCATCAGCAAAAGGTGTTATTTTAAAATAGTTTTCAAAGTTTTGGTTGAAATTATCAAGTGAAGTCAATTTTAAATCGCGCTGAATTTTATTGAGCCATGTTGCGCGATCTGTTTTTAAAAAACTATCAAAACTCAGGTTAAAATTTGCAGTATCTGACACAGAAAGATGATTTTACTTGTGCAATATTAAAATGGTAGTGACTAATAAAAAAAATATAAGTCCCAGTGAATAGATTTTTTCATACTAACCAATATCTATTAAATTGTTTTTACGTACACTAAGTTGTAAAAATAGCTTATTCGGCAAACTTAACAATTATTAAATACGATTTTGCATGAAATTTTCTCTGGGTGTCGTTATTTTTTTTATCGCTTTAATTTCGATGCAAAATTCTTTCGCACAAAGCACGTCCGTTTCTGCTGCACCAACTAAAAAAATTAGAAAGAAAAGCGATGCCATAAGAAGAAACGATGCCAACTTACCTCAAATTCAATTCGATAAAACTTTAGTAGATTTAGGCACAATCAAAGAAGATGCGGTTGTTGAAAAAGCTTTTGAATTTACAAATACGGGTACTGCCGATTTAGTCATCATTGACGTAAAAGGTTCTTGCGGTTGCACTGTGCCTACCAAACCGAGTGAGCCGATTGCACCAGGTAAACGTGGAAAAATTTCAGTTAAATACACCGCTAAAAATAAAGTGGGTCCGCAAAAACCTACTATCACCGTTATTTCAAATGCCCAAAATACCGTCGAAAAACTTAAATTAGAAACTTGGGTGGTACAAATTCCTGGTGGCGTTAAATGAAGGAATGATTTCAAACTCATTTTTTACTTCTTTCATTTTCATCCTCCCAGCCAAGTTTTAAAATCATTTACCCGTTCGCGCGACACAAAAATTTCATCACCGTAAGTTGGTTGCAATTCTAATTTTAATCGAGAGTTAAAATACGGACTAATTTTTTTAATGGCTTTGAGTGATACAATTGTTTTGCGATTAATTCTGAAAAAATTGGCAGGATATAATTGTCGCTCAAGTTCATCGAGCGTGTGTTCGACGAGATATTTTTTATTTTGAATGGTATAAAACTGCGTTAAACTATCTTCCGAAAAAAAATAAGCGATCTCAATCGTTTCAATAAAATTTAATTGCGCAGTTTGTCTAATTAAAAATCGCGTTTTGTATTCGAGTTTTTGTAGCGCGAATTGCGTCATAAAATTATTAAAAACCGTTTCTGAAATAATCGGTTGAGTTTTTTTTTTAATTTTTGCACAACTTCCAATAATTCAATCTCATCCATCGGCTTAAGTAAATAATCTATAGCATTTACACGAAAAGCTTTTATGGCGTACTGATCGAAAGCGGTTGTAAAAACAACTGGACACGAAATTTTTACGCTGTCAAAAATATCGAAACTCAATCCGTCCGCAATCTGAATATCTATAAAAATAGCATCTGGAG
>JAYVVO010000373.1:0-4001 GCA_043786955.1 Saprospiraceae bacterium | reverse complement strand
TTCGCGATAATTTACAAAAAACGTTTGCTTTTGCCATTTCTTGTTTCTTTTTTTATGTCCCTCATAATGATAAAAGTACTAATTATTTCCAAAATAAATAAATAAATCAATCATTTATTTTTAAAGAAATCGCTTTGCGCAGCTTTACTTGTTTTTTCTTCTTTTGAAAGTTTGATGTATTTTAAAAATTCGCGTTCGGTGGTGTGTCCTGTAATACTCATAATGTCTAAAGTTTCCATTCCAAATAAATGAGCGTTTGTAGCAAATGACCGTCGCGCCGTATGCGTACCAATAAAAGCAAATTTAGGTGCTTCAACATCAACGCGTTTACCGCCTTTGCTGCTGGGTAAAATCTCAATCGTGTTTATCTCAGCTAATTCTGCAATTTCTTTTAAATACTTGTTTGTTTTTTGGTTTTGTAAAGATGTAGGTAGTTTTCCAGCATACTTATTCAAAATTTTTTCGACTATCGAGTGCAGAGGGATCGAAACGGTTTGTTTCGTTTTTTCGGTGGTAACCGTAATTATGGGAGCGCCATTTTTGTTATACTTCACCTGGTCGCGTCTAACCTTTGACCAATCGGAAAACCTTAAACCTGTGTAGCATCCAACTAAAAATAAATCTCTAACGGTTGCGTAACCAATCGGTTTTTCGCTGAGGTCGAGATTGAATATTTTTTGTATTTCGAGTTCGGTTAAATATACACCATGTACTTTTTCTTTAGGAATAGAAAATTTTTTCGATTGAAAAGCCAAGTTCATATTATGTCCGCGTTCGGTGGCGTCGCTCAAATTCTGCTTTAATACTTCAATAATTTTTGAAGCGTAATTAACGCTAAATGAGCGCGGCGGTGCGTACATAAAAGCCATAAAGTCGTAAAAAAACTCGTTGGTAATATTTTCAAAGTCTAAGTTAATGCGTCTGTCCGCAGCATAAATTTTTAAATTTGTCAGCGTTGAATTTTGCGCTTTAAGGGTGTTTGGCTTTAATCGAACGCTTTTTTCGTTAATAGCAATTTGGAAAAATTCAAAGAAAGTTAGCTTTTTTTCTTTTGGTTCTAATTGCGTTCTGAAAGTTACAAACTTATCCAGGTGTTTTCGTATGTCTTCCGTTTCGGGAATAAATCCATCTGTAACACATTTTCTAAAATAGTTTTGAGTCTCGGTTTCTAATTTATCGAGGTAGGCGTTAAACTCTGGGAACTCTGCAAAACTTCGGTTTTCTCTTGCTCTTTGTTTTTCTGCGTTCCAGTACTTAACGTCTATATGCTGACTTGTTGAGTATTTAAAACATTTTTTGTAATAACGAAAAAAAAGATAAATAATAGTTTTACCTTTTGCTTTTGGCTCTTTTAATAAAAACGTAACGTTAGGCATAGGGGACGTTTAGGGGACGTTATCAATATTATTTCATGCTTCAATAGATAATTTAAATTATACTTAATCAGCTCAAAATCAAAACAAAGATACGTTCTAAGTCACACATTACCGTACAGTAAAACAACTAAATATAGTACCGTACCGACTACAAAATAAAAGCAGATTGTTTCACGACAATCTGCTTTTTCGTTTTTGGTGTAATTTATTAAGGTTTATACAATCATTCAATTCTTTTTTAAAACAAAAAGCTATAAAATAATGCTTGAACAAGCGTTACACGTTCTAAGGAACGCTGAGTGGCGGCGGTTGAAAAAAGGTTTTGAAAAATAATTCTTGAAATAAAAAATTACAATTCAATTTTAAAACAATCTCCTACGCTTTCAGAATACTTACTACTCAAAGTATTTAAATCGCAATTAATTTTTTGCTAATCTTGATAAGGATCGAATACTGCGCTTAAGTTAGGAAAAAATTAGACGAAGTATGTAAAATCTGTCAATCACTATTATTTTAGCGCCTCAATATTATTTGAGTTGATATTACATCCTACACTGTTAGCTTTTGTGGCTATCTATCTCGGCGGTACTTTGTGTATTGGTTGGTGGTCATCGCGCAAAGTAAAAACTACGAACGATTTTGTTTTAGCTGCTCGACAAATGCCGCTCGCAATTGTTACTACCGAAATGTTTGCAGATTGGTTTGGTTCTGAAACAATTATGGGTGCTTCGGCACAATTTGCAGAAAGTGGTTTTTTGGGAGTTATTGAAGATCCGTTTGGTGCAGCGTTGTGTCTGTTGCTCATCGGAGTATTTATGGTGCGAAAACTTTATAATCTAAATCTCAGAACATTTAGTAATTTTTATACCAATCGCTACCATAAAAACGTCGGCACACTCAGTGCTTGGTTAATGATTCCTGCCGATTTAGGTTGGGTATCGGCACAATTTGTTGCGTTGGGTTATATTGTAAGCTCAATTTGTCCGCTCTCGAACACACAATCTATAATTATTTGTGCCGCCTTTGTGATGCTTTACACCTATATCGGCGGAATGCGCGCTATTGCTTATACCGATTTTCTGGAAGCGATCATGATTATTTTCGGGCTGGCAATTATTTTATATTTTATGGTGAATAAAGCTGGCGGCGTTCAAAATGTTTTGCTGCATACCCCTGCTCGCACATTTCAATTTTTTCCTGATGTACACTTAAAAAATGTTGTTGAATATTTCATAGCTTGGATCACCGTCGGTTTCGGTTCGTTACCACAACAAGATGTTTTTCAACGCATCATGTCGGCGAGAACACAACGTATTGCGGTGCGCGGTGCTGTCATTGCCTGCTTCATGTATTTAACTTTTGCGCTCATGCCTTTATTCATTACTTTAATCGGCAAACAACTTTATCCAAATTTACTAGCTGAAAACGAAAACGCGCAAAATTTTATTCCGCAAATGGTTTTAATTCACGGTAATTTGTTTATTCAAATTCTTTTTTTTGGCGCACTTATTTCTGGGATCATGAGTACTTCGAGCAGTGGAATTTTATCCTCTTCCACCATTATTGGTGAAAATTTGATTCGACCGTTGTATAAAAATATTACTGACAAAAAGCTTTTGCGCATTATGCGACTGGCAGTTATTGGTATCACAATTTTGTGCGTTTTAATTGCCACACGCTTCAATAATATTTATGAACTCGTTGGTTATGCTTCAGGTTTAGGTTTGGTGTCGCTTTTTACTCCGCTCATTGCTGGTTTATATTGGAAAACCGCCAACGCTTTTGGTGCTATCGCTTCTATGATTTTTGGATTATTAGTGTGGGTTTTTTGCATCAAAACCGAAACCGAATATCCGCCTTTGTTTTTTGGTTTTGTCACCAGTATTATCAGCATGATTGTTTTTTCTTTGGCTTTTGGTAAAAAAACTAAGACTTCAAATTAAATGGATTTACTCTCTGCAATTAATTTTCAACCTGAGCTTTTATATTTTCTGTAAAAAATTGAAGCGTTTTCTTTACCTCAGAATTAAAACCCTTTGTAGATATAAACAACATAAAACTGCCCATTAAAACTGGAAGAGAAATTCCAGAAATAACCTGCTCGCAACACATCTTTCCAAAAAAATTTGCAACAATCGGTTCGGTCTCATCTGACTGAACTGATTATCCGGTAGTCTTAGGACGACCACCAAACAAAAAAACAAAAAAACTATATTATTGAAACACAAAACTAAAACACAAAGCCAGAATGTCTTAGTCGCTTATAAATTTTTAATGTAAAAATTTATAAATTGTAACGCGCAGCGTTAATTTTGAGGTTTGTAATCGCGTTCGATTTTGTTTCAAAAAGCAATTTTTAAAAAATTAAAAATAAAAATATAATTTTAGAAAAAATTTCTGATTGAAATTAAAATCTAACGGTTCAAAATAATAATAATCACAACGACAGTATTCTTGGTTTTAAAAAAACTCAACTGAGCAGCATAAAATTTTTATTTCTGCCTCATTCTTAAAAATTTGCGCAATTTTTGATGTCGAATTAGGAAAAAATATGGGAAATGGTTTTACATTAGCACCATTATTATTGAACCAATTTTCTAAGTTTAAATTATGATTAATAGAAGG
>JAYVVO010000372.1:0-11104 GCA_043786955.1 Saprospiraceae bacterium | reverse complement strand
AGGACTGCCATCACTCGACTTATCGTTGTTTAAAATAGGTATATTCGTCGGTAAACCAGTATTCGGTGCCGTCGCATTGTCTGCAACAGCTTGTGGTGTACAAATAATAGTATTAGCTACTGTCGGTGTTGCCGCCGATACGCAGCTGCTCGTATTATCTTTTACAACAACCTGGTATGTTGTTCCTGCGACTAAACCACTTTTTATATTGCTCGCTTGAAAAGTCGCGCCATTATCAAAACTATATGTTACACCACTCGATGGACTTGAAACAGTAATCGTTGCAGTTGAAACACTGCAAGTCGGTTGTGTAACACTCGTTGTCGGTGCTAATGGTGTGGCGGGTTGTGCATTAACAGCCGTTGGTGTTGCTGCCGAAATACAACCACTGGTATTATCTTTTACGACAACTTGGTATATTGTTTCTGCGACTAAACCACTTTTTATATTGCTCGCTTGAAAAGTTACGCCATTATCAAAACTGTACGTTACGCCACTCGATGGACTTGAAACGGTAATCGTTGCAGTTGAAACACTGCAAGTCGGTTGTGTAACACTCGTTGTAGGTGCTGCAACTACACTTGGCTGTGTGACAATATAACTCGAAGTTGCTGTACATGACGAAGCGCCATCACTAACAGTAACATTATAAATTCCAGCAGCGAGATTTGAAACCTTTTGCGTGGTTGCATTTCCTGCATTAGCACTCCACGTATAAGTTATTGCGCCAGAATTATTGGCGTATAAAACAGTTGCAGTACCATCCGTTCCACCATTACATTTTACGTTTGTGCCTGTCGCTGTGGCAGTTAATGCACACGAACATTTACTCGGATTTAATAAGACAATCGTGTCTTTAAAACAAGTCGTATCGCTTGTATAAATTCTGACATTGTAAGTTGTTGTGGCAGTCGGGTTTTGAAGTCCGGTTATTGAAATTGTACTACTAGAAACACTCGGCGCATTCTTAGCAAATAAACCCGTTGCGCCATTTGTGCCGTAAGAATATGTCACGCCATTTGTTATACCAGAAATAGTCAGTTTGGCATCACTATTAGCAATACCGTTTGTACACGTTGCAGTGTCGGCTTTGGTACTTGTAAAAGTTGGAGGTATACAACAAACACTATCAGTAACGACAATGGGGCAACACAAACGACCTGAACAATTTGTAGCATTATTGGCAGTGTAAGTATAAACACCTTTGCTAGAAATTGTCAAAGTTGTATTAGTTTCACCAGTTATGACAGTACCATCTTTTGACCATTGAATATTCATTAAACCTGATTGCGCCGTTGCAGTCAGTGTTTTGCCAGGGCATAATTTGAACGAATCGGCACAAGCAGGTTGTAATACTGCGGCGCCACAGGTTGCTGTGCATCCGTTCCCATCCGTAACAGTGACGTTATAAGTGCCTGCGGCTAAATTTGAAATGTTCGCCGTTGTTGCGCCGTTACTCCATAAATAATTATATGCCGTTTTTCCGCCGCTCGCTGCTACACTCGCTGTACCTTGACTACCACCTACAGTTGTCGCATCGGTCTTTGAACATGCTACCAATAAAACTACCGCAGGTTCAGTCACTGTGTAACTTGTATTTGAACTGCAATTTGCAACATCAGTTACTGTTACAAAATAAGTACCAGTAGTTAGATTAAATACACTCTGAGTAATAGCACTTCCAGCATTAGGACTCCATGCGTATGCCAATGAGCCATTGTTGCCAGCAACATTCACTGTGGCACTACCTGTATTGCCGCCTTTACATTTTACACTCGTACCGCTCGTTGTAGTGCTTATCGTACAACTCGGATTATTTACCGTAGCACTGCACATAGATGTGCAATTATTAGCATCCGTCATTGTTACGGTATAAGTGCCAGCTATTAAACCTGAAATACTCGATGTCGCTGCACCCGTGCTCCAAGAGTAAGTATAACCCGAAGTGCCTCCACTCGCAGTCACACTCGCTGTACCTTGATTACCGCCCACTGTCGTAGCGTCTGTTTTTGAACATACAGCATTCGGCGTTGATGGTTGTAAATTAACAACCGTTGGTGTTGATGCCGAAATACAACCACTGATATTATCTTTTACAACAACTTGATATGTTGTTCCTGCGACTAAACCACTTTTTATATTGCTCGCTTGGAAAGTTGCGCCATTATCAAAACTATATGTTACACCACTCGATGGACTTGAAACAGTAATCGTTGCTGTTGCAACACTACAAGTCGGTTGTGTGATACTCGTTGTCGGTGCTGCTGGCGTAGCGGGTTGTGCATTAACAACCGTTGGCGTTGCTGCCGAAATACAACCACTGGTATTATCTTTTACGACAACTTGGTATATTGTTCCTGCGACTAAACCACTTTTTATATTACTTGCTTGGAAAGTTACGCCATTATCAAAACTATATGTTACGCCACTCGATGGACTTGAAACAGTAATCGTTGCCGTTGAAACACTGCAAGTCGGTTGTGTGACACTCGTTGTAGGTGCTGCTGGTGTAGATGGTTGTGCAATAACAACCGTTGGTGTTGCTGCCGAAATACAACCACTGATATTATCTTTTACAACAACTTGGTAAGTTGTGCCTGCGGCTAAACTACTTTTTATATTACTTGCTTGGAAAGTCGCGCCATTATCAAAACTGTACGTTACACCACTTGATGGACTTGAAACGGTAATCGTTGCAGTTGAAACACTGCAAGTTGGTTGTGTAACACTCGTTGTAGGTGCTACTGGTGTGGCGGGTTGTGCATTAACAACCGTTGGCGTTGATGCCGAAATACAACCACTGATATTATCTTTTACAACAACTTGGTATATTGTTTCTGCGACTAAACCACTTTTTATATTGCTCGCTTGGAAAGTTACGCCATTATCAAAACTATATGTTACGCCACTTGATGGACTTGAAACAGTAATCGTTGCTGTTGAAACACTGCAAGTCGGTTGTGTAACACTCGTTGTCGGTGCACTCTGGGGAGTACAAGGTGGCATACCACTACAAACTGTAACATTATCCGTTGAACTAAATGAACCAGTGTAATTACTTCCTCCTCCTCCGCTTCCACCCATTACTAAGTTAGCCTCCTGGTTAGTTGGCACACCTGAATGGAGACCACTTGTTTGAATAGCTGTAACTATTCCACTTGCGGCAACGTCAGAATAAATGAATGTGGGCTGATAAGCTGCAAGCCCGTAAAACCAAGATGTTGAAGTTACTTTATTACTGTACAGATAACCAGTTAATACATCTTGTTTACCACTAGCGGTAGTATATCCCGTAGTAGAAGTGATAACACCTCCAGAAATAAAAAGCTCGCTTGAGCTATAACTTAAAGGAACTTTGGTAATCCATGTATTTGCAGGAACATCATAATACGTAATTGGAGTTGAAACTGTATTGTCTGCTAAAATTTTTCCAGTTGGAATTGAAGCCGTCGTCCATGAAGCCGTCACTCCTGATAGAGAAATATTACCACCATAAAAGGTAAGGTAATCTCCATTTGATGTTAACTCACCATTGAGTTTGATGTGAATGTTAACCCACAATGTTGTGGCTGAAGTGTTAGGGGAGGAGTTAAAATTAGTATAGGCATTGTGCGTCTTTAGGGTGCACGTTTGTGCCATTAAATCTTTACCGAAAAGAAGAAAAAAAACGAACAATAATCTGTACAAGATTTTACTTAGAATTAGGCATGGTTTCATGTTACAAAGACTATGAGGTAGCATCAACTTTTTAATGCTAATGAATAAATTAGTTATGAGCTGAATTTCCTAAACAAAATTAATTGAATAGTTATCTCTACAAACCAAAAAGCGTTCCAAAAATAGTTAGATATAAATTATGTTAAAAAAATATTTGTTTTGAAAGACCGAGACTAATTTTTTACTCGAAATAAAAAAGAGAGCAACAAATGTTGTACACTTGTTGCTCTCCTACAAAATAATAGTATGTTGTCTAATGTCTATTTAAAAAATGGCATTTTTTTAAATAGACATTCATTTGTAAATTAATTCTTTATAACAGTTGCTGTAAAACAATTCGGATTGGAGCAGGTTGGATCATTAATCGTACTCGCACAGGTTTGTGTACATCCGTTTGCATCTGTAACAGTCACTGTGTAAGTGCCTGCACGCAAATTAATAGCTTTTGCTGTCATTTGGCTGCTCAAATCACTCCATTTATAAATGTATGGTGATATGCCACCACTCACAGTCACACTTGCTGTACCTTGATTACCGCCCACTGTCGTAGCGTCTGTTTTTGAACATACTGCACTCGGCGTTGATGGTTGTGCATTAACAACCGTTGGCGTTGATGCCGAAATACAACCACTGGTATTATCTTTTACGACAACTTGGTAAGTTGTTCCTGCGACTAAACCACTTTTTATATTGCTCGCTTGGAAAGTTGCGCCATTATCAAAACTATATGTTACGCCACTCGATGGACTTGAAACAGTAATCGTTGCCGTGGCAACACTACAAGTTGGTTGTGTAACACTCGTTGTCGGTGCTGCTGGCGTACTTGGCTGTGTAACAATATAACTTGAAATTGCTGTACAACCATTACCATCAGTTACAGTTGCCGAATAATTACCAGCAGCTAATCCTGTTCTTGATGCCGTCGATATGCCTCCACCCCAGTCGTAAGAATAAGGGCTTGTTCCTCCAGTTCCCGACAAGCTAATTGAACCCGTACCGCCACCGCAAGAAATATTTGTCACATTGGATGAAATGGTTAAAGTTGCCACTGGTTGAGTTATATTTATAGAAGCTGTTTTTGTACAACTATTCGCATCCGTGACAGTTAAATTATAAGAACCTGCCACCAAAGCAGTTCTATTCTGTGTAGTCACTCCATCGCCCCAATTGAATGAATAGGGACTTACGCCACCGCTGACAACCGTATTAATTGCGCCAGTGGAAGCACCAAAACAGTTAATATTTGTGGGTGTATTAGTTATTGATAAAGCACTTGGCTCACTTAAAGTGGCTGTTGCATTTTTTGTGCAACCATTCACATCCGTGACAGTTACGTTATAACTACCAGCACTCAGGCTTGAGCGATCTTTTGAAGTCACGCCACTGCCCCAATTAAAAGAATAAGGGGATGTACCACCATATGGAGTTAATATTATAGCACCCGTTGAACCACCAGCACATAAAATATTTGTGTTAGCAGTTGATGCAGTGAGAGCTGCGGGATCTGTTAATGTTTGGGTAAAAGATTTTGAACAACTATCCGTTGAAGTAACAGTAACATTGTAAACTCCTGCTATTAATCCTGTTAAATTTGTACCTGTTCCTTTACCAGTCACCGCACCACTTGACCAATTATAATTGTAAGGCGCCGTTCCACCCGTCGGTGTATAACTGATTGAACCAGTTGCAGAACCATTACACGTAGGATTCGTAAAAGTGGAAGTAACAGATAAAGCACATTGCAAAACAAAATTTTTATTATTTGTAAAACTACGACCACACGCGTCGGAAATGCTTACTGAAATCCCGCATGATGTAGCATTTGGTCCAATAGGAGGCGTATAAGTAACATTTGCTTGAGTAGCACTAGGAGAAAATGTACCACCACACGATGAAGACCATGTAATAGTATAGCTTGAAATAAGTGCTGGCGATGGAACTGTCATACTTAAAGAAGTTGGACTTCCTTTAATAAGTGTGTCACTGGCAGCTGTAATAACAGGCACAACCTGTTTTTCATAAGAAGCCAAAAAGCTAAAATTAAAAAAAGCCCTTTGGGCAGCTACACCGTCAGCAGTATTGCTACCAACATTGTGACCACCCACATACATTACCATACCGCGTGTTGAATCATCGAAAGCGTAACCAAATATTAAACTTGCCGCAGGTCCGGGTGAAGAACTCGGAACATTTACTTGAGTGGGATCATAGACGCCAATTTTTGCACCTGGTCTCCAGCTTCCTCCAGCGTTAGGCATATAAATTTGTTCTGAACCATTTTGTTGTGCGGCATCTATTGTACCCATAAATTGCATGATTGGTTCAGAAGGGTAATTATAACTGTATGGCGGTGATCCGTTAGAGTGTGATTGATAAGGAAGCAGATTGGGTAAACTTAAAAAATTCATAGTCTGAGCGGCATTTGAAGGATTTGACAAACCCTCCAACACAGAAACTGCGTGGCAGCCAGCCCATATGGCTCCTTTACAGGTTTGGTTCCAAAAAAGCAAGTTAGAGTGTGTACTCCAAGTTGGATCAGCATGTGGCAACACAAAAATATCGTTACAACATGTTAATTGTGCAGGCGTTAAAAAATTATAAGCTGTAGCAGGTATACCTGCGCTTGTTATAAATGCTTGCGCAATACTACCATTTTGAGAATCCAAAGTCCAAATGGGCATAGATTGCAAAGTTATATATACTGGTGCTGCAATAGCGACAGTAGAAGTAACTCCTACAACACCTTGAGATTGCCAATAAGTAATCCGTGCATTCACAGCTGCAGTTCTGTACTCGAAAGGAATAATAAAAGTTCCACCTTTATAATCAACGCTGTTATAGGTAAAATCTATCCCATCCTTGATTTTAGAAGTATTAATTACCCATTTAACGGGTACATGATAGTTATTTACTAAGTCGTACACCATACCATAAGGTTTAAGACCATTGGCAATTGTCTGAGGAACAACCCCCATGTTGACTATAAAAGCACCACTATTGAGTGTCTCATTTGCTGCAAAAGCAAAAGAAAAATTGAATAAAAAGAAAAGTGTGCTTAAAAATAGATTTTTAAAAAACGTCTTAGAGTTCATATAAAAAATAATAATTGTATTAAATGTTTTAATTTACGGTTGTTCATACAACACCCTACTCTGTACAAAATAAATAATAATAATTTTCTAAAAAAAGAATAAGTCAGAGCCCCGAAATTCATACCCACGTATTGCATTATAAATGTTTTTGTTAGATCTGAGCTTCATACTATTGAAATTTAGTTTTAGACAACTTTATTGGTGTGTTCATTCAAAAAACGTTCCAAAAAAAGGTAGATATAAATTATGTTAAAAAAATATTTGAAAACAAAAACTTAAGCTTAAATTTGAAGAGCAACTTTTTGATAAAAAAAAAGGTCAGTAGGATTACTTATTTTTGATTAGCTAAAAGTTGAAAGATGAACAAGTACAAACAACTGACCTCATAAAAAATGTACGAAATTCAAACTTATCTTAAATAAATTAAATTAAATAAGTAATCTTCTAATTTAATTTTAATACAAAACAAAAAATAATGACTAAAAAATAAAAAATAAAACCGTAATTTTGTAAAGAAATTTTTAGTTCATTGCAAACACAACAACATAATTAAGAATATGTACACACCACTAACTTTGAACCTCCACTTATCCTGTACATCAACACTTTAAAAAAAATTTTTTCTGCAATCGCTTAAAAATTTTACACTATTTTTGGCAAACATAACTTTGCATATTTTAACAATAAATCTTTTAATCAAAACATTATTTACATGAGAAAGGTATTTACACTTTTAACATCTTTTTTGCTGATCACACTCTTACAATTTGTGCCTTCAGAGATTCGAGCACAGGGAGTCACAAGTATTACAAGGACAGTTTCTGATTGCAAAGCAGGCACAGTAAACGCTATTGGTTGGGCGATGCAAAACTTTTTTAATGATGGTTCAACAGCTTCTTGGAATTTCGATCCAGGTGCAACGTGGTTAGAAAATTCGGATGGCACGGCTTGTTTAACGGGCGTAATTACCCAATACGGATCGGGCGTCGCAGGATTACCAAAACGTAGTTTTACGGTTAAAGTTAGCTTTTCAGGCAAATCATCTATTGGCACGCCCGATGTAACCAATTTAGCTAATTGTCCACCTTACAGCACAAACGGTTGGTCTTATTACATACTCTCATCAGGCACTTTAACGGGCATAGCCGGTACAACTACTGATGGTGCTAAATTGAATTTGACTCAACACATGATGCCTTCTCAATACGGTATTGGCGCTGCAAACCAATGCGAAGAGAAAAATAATTTGGGTTTAACCGGTTGGTTCGAATGGCAGATTATAAACCAACCTTCAAATGGTTGGTTATCAATTTTTCCATATCCTTCCAATCCCGTTATCGGTCAAGCAGATATTTGTATTCGCTTAAGCAACACACCACCGCCACCGCCGCCAGTTTGTCCACCATGTCCAATTTTAACACACAACGCGTATACAGATTTTAATACAACAAAACCTGCTGGACCAACTACATTGTGGTTTAATCTACACACCAAACTCAAAGGTAATTTAACAAATAATGGAGATTGCCTTCTTTTTACCAACGGTAAAATAACACTCCAAGGCATCAGTGCTTCATTTACCAGTGCATCCATTCCCAATGGAAAAATTGTTGCTGATAACACCGTTTCAGCACCAGTTACTAGTTATGATTTAACAAAAAACCTTTGGATTACACGCGTTCCTTTAGGTTATTCATCAAGCGATATCTTTATTTCTGCTGCAATTTTACCATCTTCTTCTGGTTTCACAGTAACATCTGGTAAGCAAAGCGTTATTACAGGTAGTTTTGTGAGTAACAAAAGCTATTCTTCCGATTGGTTTTATGGCATCGCAGCATATCAACCACCTTTCACATACGCCGATGTAGCAGCGCCAGGCACTGTTTCGGCAATTGGAGGCGGAAGACAAGCGGGTACGCCTTTGAACCAACTTAAGGGTTTAGTGCCTGGCGGAAGCGGGGGTGGTGGAAGTAATTTTACTGGCTCTTACAGCTCTACAGAGAATTTCCCAACTTGTGTTAATCCTTGTATATTGAGTTCAGTATTAAATTTAAGCAGTTCTAGGGTACTCACCCTTACAGGAGTTAATGAAGCCAATCGCATTAAAATTGAGTGGATTAACAACTCGGGTTATTTTAATGATTATTTCAAAATTGAAAAACTTAACGTCACAACAGGTAATTTTGAAATGTTGTCCGAAGTAGCTTCTAAGCAAAGCGGCGAAATGGAAAATTATTTTGCTTATGATGTTGCACCAACTGACGGAGATAATTTCTACCGCGTTAATGTGCAGTATCTAGATGGAACAAGCAACGCATCTGCCATTCAGAAAGTAAATTTCAAAGGTTTATCGGGTAATTTATCTGTTTTCCCTAATCCAGCGGATGAAGTTTTGAATATTGATTTGACGAGCTATAAAGGCAAAGCTGTTAGTTTGTTTGTTTACAACCATTTAGGTCAAACTGTGATTGCGCAGCAAATTGAAAATGTAGCTGACGGAATCATTCAGATGGATGTATCAAATCAGCAAGTTGGTAACTACTTAGTGCGTGTCATTTCAAAAGGTAAGTGCGACCAAACTAAATCTTTTATTTTAAATAAATAACAGTAAGTAATTAATATTTAAAGCAAATACCCGCTTCAATAACTTGAAGCGGGTTTGTTTTTTTAGACGGTCTGAAACCAAAATCTGTCATTTCAATCATTAGAGCCATCTATATGGGTGCAGTTATGGAATAAGGTAAATAGGATGGTAACATTTGTAATGCACTACAGAGTAAATAAATGGTTATGAGCTGATAGCTAAAAGCTTGCAGTCACTTGGCTAGAACCAAAAAGCGTTCCAAAAAAAGGTACATATAAATTATGTTAAAATAAATATAAATTAACCTTTAATTTATATCGGATAAATAATTTTTTAAACGATTTGCTTGGCGTTATTGCGGCATTTCTACAAATGCTAATTGATAATAAGCATATTTTCAAAAAAAAATAATCCATTAAAATGAAAGTTGCTTTTAATGAAGTATTCAAAAAGTAAAGAGCGGTATAGTTTTACTTACGCTTAAATAAATTTTTATTGGTTTTTTTTTAAGCTAAATGGAGCTTAAAAACATATTTCCAAATGGGTACAACTACACTAACTTCTACAGCAACGTGTACAAAGGGCAATAATGAAACTTAATCAATTATTGGAACAGAAATACCATCAACTCTCTGTTCAGCCAGTAGGCATAACTCAACACCATTTTCAATAAAACAGAGTGGTGTTGCTAAACAACAAGGCTTTATGTGACTATCCAAACAATTGCACTGTGAAAACTGAGGGTGACAGTTTGTTTTTTCAGTGTTTGGACGCTTCCACATTTAATTCATTTAAACCATGTCACTTTTACATTATAATCCATTAAAAAACAAATAGTTGGGGATCAAATTCTCAGGAAATAACCATTATTTTAAATTTTTTTATTTTTTTTAAATTTTTTTCGATAATAATTTTTTTTTTATAAAATTAGATTTAACTTCGTGTTTTAAACCTATCAAAACTTTCTACCTAATAATTTAATAGAATGTTTTACAATCTTAATCAAAACAAATTTATGATTCAACACAATTACAGTCATTTCTTTTTTATTTCCTTGATTCACAAAACAAATTATTTTCTTTTTTTCAAAAATCAATTGAATCCTTTTTCTTTTGTTCATTCCTCCCCCATTAGTCTATAAACTCGGAATTTGCGCCGTGGTTTATAGACTTCCTCAATTCTATCAATGAGCAATCAAAGATAAATTCTTCGCTATTTTTTAATTTTTATTAATTTTTTAACATCAACCATGTCTAAAATTAACACACTGCGTTATAATACGCCCAAAGAGGCGCAACGCAAATCTCCGATAAGAACCTCTGTCTCACAGTCTCATTCAAGTAATAGGCTACTATTCGGTTTTATTTTTACTTTTTTAAACTTGTTCAATTCAAGTATTTTTGCACAATGTGTTGCTATTCCCAGTTCACCTGTAATAATAAGTGGTGAACCCTACATCTCAACATTCAGTAGTGTAAATTTAAATGGCACTGGCAGCACTGCAGCCACTGCCTTACCAGGTTCAAGTGTTAGTATTTCTTACAATCAAGTAATGAGTTTCTCGGGGTAATACTGTCCTGGATGTGTTACTTTTCACCAAGTCGGTGTAGGAGGAACGCAAACTGCAATTTCCTGTGCGAATAACGGACAGACTTTAAATGTAAATACTACATTTACAGCTCCAGTCACGCCAGGTGTTTACTACATCACA
>JAYVVO010000371.1:0-4013 GCA_043786955.1 Saprospiraceae bacterium | reverse complement strand
TTCGGCGCGCAGTTGTTGAATTAAATTTTTATTCTCATCACTAAAAAGCCAAACTTTTTTTATGAACGGATTATATTCTACAACACTACCAAAATTTTTTTTTGTCAAATAGTGTACTTCTGCTTTTGTCTGAAGTGATAAACAACGCACCACAGGCGTTGTTAAAACAATATCGCCAATAGATGAAAACCGAATGATGAGTAATTTCATGGTGTAAAATTAAGGTTTATTCGCGCTAAATTTTTACATTTGTAGCATGAACTAATAAAAGCTATGCCCGAAGAAGTTTTTGAATCCGCTGAAAAATATACTGCCTTGCCCGAAAGCTCAAAGTCAGCTTGGCTACGCGATTCGAAAACACATTCGCTGTCGGAAGTTTTTGCGAGCATCAAGGTGCCAACATCCAAAAAATTTGGCGTTAATATGCGCGCCTTTGCAGGTCCAGGTTTAATCATCGCTGTGGGTTACATGGATCCCGGTAATTGGGCAACAGATATTGCGGGCGGCTCGCAATTTGGTTACACACTCTTAAGTGTGATACTTTTTTCAAATTTCTTCGCGATGATTTTGCAATTCCTATCGCTCAAACTGGGTATTGTAACAGGGAAAGATTTAGCGCAAGCATGTCGCGATGCGTATTCCATGCCGATAGTTTACACGCTGTGGATTCTTTCAGAAATTGCGATTGCTGCTACTGATTTGGCAGAAGTTTTAGGCTCTGCTATTGCGCTGAATTTACTTTTTCATATTCCACTTTTGTGGGGAGTAGTAATTACAATGCTGGATGTGTTGGTTGTTTTGTATTTGCAGAATAAATCGTTTAAATATATCGAAGTGTTTGTAGCTTCTTTGGTTTTTCTGATTGGTGCGTGTTTTGTGTATCAAATAATTATTTCAAAACCCGAATGGCACAGTGTTGCAGCAGGAATGATTCCGCAAACGCAGATTTTTAAAAATCCGAATATGCTGTACATCGCGATTAGCATTTTAGGTGCCACTGTGATGCCGCACAATTTATATTTACATTCCAGCATCGTTCAAACACGACGATATGAACGCAATAATTCTGGAAAAAAATCGGCGATATTTTATGCAGGCATAGATTCTACGGTGTCTTTGTTTTTTGCTTTTTTCATCAATGCCGCTATTTTAATCTTAGCATCGGCAGGTTTTCATAAAAACGGACTCACGCAAATAGCAGAAATCACGGATGCTTATAAACTACTCGATCCAGTTTTTGGTGTGCAGTTTTCGAGTTTGCTTTTTGCTGTTGCGCTCTTAGCCGCTGGACAAAATTCAACACTCACAGGTACGCTTTCAGGTCAGATTGTGATGGAAGGTTTTATTCAACTTAAATTAAAACCTTGGCAACGCCGATTGCTGACGCGCAGCATTGCCGTTGTTCCAGCATTTTTTGTAATTGCGTACACGGGTGAAGGAAGCATCACACAACTTTTAGTTTTCAGTCAAATTGTGATTTCCATGCAGCTCAGTTTTGCTGTTATTCCGTTGGTAATTTTTACGTCATCGAAGTTGAAAATGGGTGCATTTGTCAATTCTAAAATGCTCGTAGTTTTATCGGTTGCAGTAGCTGCAATTATTTTAGGTTTGAATGCTTACTTGTTTGCTATCGAGGTGTTTAAATGAAAAAGCCGTCAGGTTTAACTAACGGCATTTTATTTTTTACTTTCTATTTTCTAAGTTTTCTGGTTACTAAACTCTGCGTCTATCTACCAAGAAAGAATATTTGTGCGTATTTTTAAGTGCAATGCCTGTTCCGCGCACAACAGCACGCAACGGATCATTCGCTACATGAACGGGCAGTGTTGTTTTAGCTTGTATGCGTTTATCTAATCCGCGCAACAACGCACCGCCACCAGTTAGATACAATCCTGTTTTATAAATATCGGCGGCAAGTTCGGGTGGTGTTGCTTCTAAAGCTTTTAAAATTGCTTCTTCAATTTTCGCAATGCTTTTATCAATAGCGTGTGCGACTTCGCTGTAATTCACTGTGATTTGTTTCGGAATACCCGTCATTAAATCGCGACCATTCACGTCATAATCTTCTGGTGGATTTTCTAAAAACGGCAACGCTGAACCTACTTTAATTTTTATTTGCTCTGCTGTGCGCTCACCAATCAGAATGTTGTGCGCGCGACGCATGTAGTCAACTATATCGTTAGTGAGCTCATCGCCTGCAATGCGAATAGATTGATCGGAAACGATACCTGAAAGTGCAATGACTGCAATTTCTGTTGTTCCGCCACCAATATCAATAATCATATTGCCAATCGGCTCTTCCACATCTAATCCGATGCCGAGTGCTGCTGCCATTGGTTCGTAAATTAAATACGTTTCTTTCGAGTTAACGTGGTCCGCCGATTCAAACACAGCACGTTTTTCTACTTCAGTTATGCCTGACGGAATACAAATAACCATTTTCATGTGGGTAAAAAAACGACGGCGTGTGCCCGTCATTTTTATAAAACCCTCGATCATACTTTCGGCAGCTTGAAAATCGGCGATAACGCCATCTTTGAGCGGACGAATGGTTTTTATATTTTCGTGTGTTTTTTCGTGCATATTCATTGCCTTCGTTCCGACAGCAATGGTTTCACCTGTTTTTCTGTTAATGGCAACAATGGAAGGCTCGTCAACGACTATTTCGTCATCTTGTATGATTAAAGTGTTGGCTGTTCCGAGGTCTATTGCTAATTCTTGCGTAAAGAAACTGAGAAATCTCATTTATGGAAAAAATTGTGAACGTGTGTGGTGGTGAATGCTTAAAATTAAAATGCACTTTAATTTAGTACATTTCATATTTTATCGCTAAAACTACATTCAGCCGATGCAAATATAACACTCTATTCTTTTTTAGTGCTGAAGAACCAAAAAAAACTAAAAAATATGCCGAATTTTATTATTTTTGTAGGCTTCAATAGTTTTATACTTATAAAAAATTAATATATGGTAGCTCAAGGTATTGTTCCCGTTCTCAACGTATCGCTTTATAAAAATGGTGATGCGCCAACGCGTAAAAAGTTTGTCAAGGATTTAGGCGAAGCCTTTCACGAAGTTGGTTTTATAAGCGTAACCCATCATGGCGTTTCGCAAAAACTTATTGATGATTTTTATACTGAAGCGCGCGCTTTTTTTGCTTTACCCACCGAAATAAAACACGCTTGCGAAGTTAAAGGCGCCGCTGGTCAGCGTGGATATACGAGTTTTGGAACAGAACACGCCAAACATTCAAAAGTGGCGGATTTAAAAGAATTTTTTCAAATTGGGCAAGAAGTGCCGAGCAATCATCCGAAGGTAGCGGATTATACGCCGAATGTTTTTGTGAAAGAGCGTCCCGAATTTTTGCGTTTGGGATTAGAATTGTATCGTGCTTTTGAACAAACTGGTGGTATTTTATTAGAAGCTATCGCGATTCATTTAGGTTTAGGCGAGAACTATTTTTCGGAAAAGATTAAAGATGGCAACAGTATTTTACGCGCCATCTACTATCCACCGATTACTGCTGAACCTGGCAGCGCGATGCGCGCGGAACAACACGAAGATATAAATTTGATTACGCTTTTGGTTGGTGCTTCGGCAGGTGGATTACAATTGCTCGGCACAGATGGTGAATGGCATGAAGTGATGCCGCAAAATAATGAAATTGTTATCAACGTCGGCGATATGCTGCAACGCCTCACCAATAATTATCTGAAATCAACCACACACCGCGTTGTGAATCCGCCGCGCAGCGAATGGCATTTGCCGCGTCTATCTATTCCATTTTTCTTGCATCCCGTTTCAGAAATGGATTTATCGTGCTTACCTTCTACGGTTACAAAAACTAATCCGTTACATTATGAACCAATAACAGCAGGTGCTTATTTAGACGAGCGTTTGCGCGAAATTGGTTTGAAAAAATAACTGAATGGAATATAGAAAGTATTTAAAATTACGGAACATTTGCACAAGTTTTGTGTTTAATTTTCAAATAAAAAAATTATGACAAGGCG
>JAYVVO010000370.1:0-4014 GCA_043786955.1 Saprospiraceae bacterium | reverse complement strand
ATTATCCGTTGGTGCGACAAATGAAAACCATGCGCGAAAAAGGTGATTTAGGCGATGTTTATTCTATTCTCGGTTCGTATTTGCAAGATTGGCTTTTTTATGAAACAGATTATAATTGGCGCTTAGAACCAGATAAATCGGGTGATTCGCGCGCAATTGCTGATATTGGTTCCCACTTGTTGGATGTGATGGAATACATAACAGGTTTACGCATCGTTGAAGTGATGGCGGATTTCAATACCGTGCATAAAACGCGTAAAAAACCCTTAAAGACCATTGAAACGTATTCGGGTTTAACGCTTCGTCCAGAAGATTATGCCGACGTGCCGATTAATACCGAAGATCATGCGAATGTTTTATTGCGTTTCGATAATGGAAATCGCGGATCTGTAACCGTTTCGCAAGTAGCAGCAGGGCGAAAAAACCAATTGAAATTAGAAATTGCGGGTTCAAAACAAACCTTCGCTTGGAATTCTGAATCACCGAATGAACTATGGGTGGGTAACAGAAACACCTCGAACCAATTATTAATGCGCGATCCGTCGTTAGCATATCCTGAAGCGAGTGCAATAATGAGTTTTCCGGGTGGACACAATGAAGGTTTTCCAGATACTTCGAAGCAAATGTTTAAAGAAGTGTATGCTGCTATTGAAGCAGGTGCGCAACCTGAACAGCCAAAATTTCCGACGTTTAAAGATGGTTTGCGTGAATTGCTGATTTGCGAACGTATTTTAGAAAGTCATAGAAAACAGGCGTGGGTGAAAGTTTAATTTATTAAAGAATTTCAATTAGTTTTGAAGATCTGCTAACCCCATTAAAAATGAATTTTATTGTTTACGATTTAGAATGTACGTGTTGGAGTACTGAACTTCATGAGCAAGTACACGAAACAATTGAAATCGGTGCGCTGAAAGTTGATCATTATGGGCAAGTGATAGATGAATTCACGAGTTTTATTCGACCCGTTATTCATCCTGTACTTTCTGATTTTTGTTTGCAACTCACGCATATTTCTCAAATTGATATTAATCGTGCGCGCAAATTCGATGACGTTATTGCAGACTTTACACATTGGATTGAAATAGATAATTCTAAAGAAGAATACGCGCTGTGTTCTTGGGGTGGCTTCGATAAACGCCAATTGGTTGCCGATTGTAAATTGCATCAACTCGATGCAACATGGGTGGAATCGCACATAAATATTAAAGAGCAATACAAACAACTGCGAAAATTGCGGCAACCGATTGGTTTAAAAAAAGCTGTTGAGCGCGAAGGTTTTGAATTTACAGGCATCGCGCATCGCGCATTCACGGATGCAGAAAATTTAGCTAAAATTGTTGCAAAATATTTAGATTTGTGGTGGTTGTGAAAAATTAATTTTTGTTCAAATAGCTTATTCTAAGTATAATAGTTATTTTTGCGAGATTTTATTTTTTAAGAATTAATCCGTAAGAAACTTCGGTTCTGGCTTATATTTCCATCACTCAAACAAAATGCAAGCGTGTCATTTATTAAATCAATTTCAGGATTTCGCGGTACCATAGGCGGTATTTATGGCGAAAATTTAACGCCCATAGATGTAGTTGAAAGTGCTGCTGCTTACGGCACGTGGCTTATTAAAAATAAAAAGAACGATACGCCGCGTGTGGTCATCGGTCGCGATGCGCGCATTTCGGGCAGTATGGTTTCGGGTTTAGTTTCTCAAACGCTTATTGGTTTAGGAATTGATGTTATTGATGCGGGTTTAAGCACCACACCGACGGTTGAAATGGCAGTTATTTTTGAAAATGCGGACGGCGGAATTATCCTCACTGCTTCTCACAATCCGATGGAATGGAACGCACTCAAACTTTTAAATCACAAAGGTGAATTTATTTCGGGTGCAGACGGTGCTGAAATTTTAGAAACCGCAACTTCGCGCAATATTCAATTTGCAACCGTCGAAAAATTAGGAAAACTAACAACAAATAATTCTTTTATCGAAAAGCACATCGCCAAAATTTTAGAATTGCCGTTGGTGAATGTTGAAAAAATTCGTGAATCTAAATTCAAAGTCGTTGTTGATGTAGTCAACTCTACGGGTGCTATTTCAATTGTGCCGTTATTAAAAGCGTTAGAATGTACCGTCATTTTAATTAATGGCGAAATGAATGGCAAATTTGCGCACAATCCGGAACCACTACCAGAAAATTTAACCGAATTAGCTAACGCAGTTTTACATCATCGCGCACATCTCGGCATTGCCGTTGACCCCGATGTTGATCGCTTAGCTTTAATTTCCGAAGACGGCGATATGTTCGGTGAAGAATATACTTTGGTCGCTGTGGCTGATTATATTTTGAAAAAAACGCCCGGCAATACCGTTTCCAATATGAGTTCAACGCGCGCACTAAAAGATATTACTGAGCGACACAAAGGTAGTTACGCTGCCTCCGCTGTTGGCGAAGTGAACGTTGTAGAAAAAATGAAAGAAACAAACGCTGTTATTGGTGGCGAAGGAAACGGCGGTATAATTTATCCTGAATTGCATTACGGTAGAGACGCATTAGTCGGAATTGCGTTTATACTTTCGAGTTTGGCGGAAGCTAAAGTGAAATCGTTATCGCTTTTGCGCTCTATGTATCCGCGCTATTCCATGTCAAAAAATAAATTTGAACTCGGCGCAGGTTTTACGCCCGATGAAATTTTAAATCATCTTCACGATAAATATAGCAAAACGGCTGGTGTGCAAACCAACACGATTGACGGTTTAAAACTTGATTTCAAAGATGGAAATTGGTTGCACATTCGCAAATCGAACACAGAACCAATCGTTCGTGTTTATTCTGAAAGTACGTCGCAAGTCGTTTCAAATAATCTGATTAAGAAAATTTTTGAAGATATAAAAGAATTTACACAACGTTAAAAATAGTTTTCTATGAAAAAAATAGCGATTGTTGCTTTCGATAAATTCACTGACGTAGATGTTTTTTTGCCTTGGGATTTATTCAACAGAACTAAATTCAGAGCGACGGAAGTAGAAGTTAAACTTGTCGGTACTAAACCCACGCACAAATCCGTTTGTGGATTAAATATTGAAATGGGTGCAGAAATAGAATATTGCAACGCTGCCGATATTGTATTTTTTGCGAGCGGACCTGGCACAAGATCGCTCATTAAAGATGTGGAATATCTCAAAAGATTTAACTTGAATCCCAAAAGACAAGTTATTTGTTCTATGTGTTCGGGTGCTTTAATTCTCGCGTCACTCGGTTTACTCAACGGACTTTCTGCAACAACCTATCCAACTGCTTTTGAAGAATTGAGAAATATGGGTGTAGAAGTGCTGGAAGATAAACACTTAGTAACGCACGGAAATATTGGCACCGCAGCTGGTTGTTTAGCTGCTGTTGATTTGGTGGGTTGGGCTTTAGAAAAAGTTTTTGATGCACAAATAAAAGAAGATGTGATTGCTTCGGTTTTACCCATTGGTCAAGGTCAAGTTTGTATTTACTAAATTTTTTGGATGAAAGTTTATTTCGATAATGCCGCCACAACTGCTTTAGATACTGAAGTTGCTGAAACAATGCACCAAGCGATGTTGCACTTGTATGGCAATCCCTCAAGTATTCACGGAATTGGTCGGCAGTCACGCGCAGCTATTGAAGAAGCACGCAAAAAAATTGCTAATTGTATCGGTGCAAGCATTGGTGAAATATTTTTCACATCGGGTGGAACAGAATCAAATAATATGGTTTTGAAAAATGCTGTGCGCGATTTAAGCGTTGAGCGCATCGTCACCTCTAAATTAGAACACCACGCGGTTTTGCACACACTCGAAACGCTGGCGCACCAAAACTTAGTGCACGTTGAATTTGTAAAAATTGATAGTTTAGGAAGAATTGATACAGATGATTTAATTGAAAAACTGCAAAGCAGCTCCAAAAAAACTTTAGTTTCATTAATGCACAGCAATAATGAAATCGGAACGATGATAAATTTTGCAGAGATTAGCCATATTTGCGTACAAAATAA
>JAYVVO010000369.1:0-4015 GCA_043786955.1 Saprospiraceae bacterium | reverse complement strand
TAATATATTGCGCTTGATTTAAATTTCCTGACGCTTCCTTAATTGCAATAAATATCGGATTTGACGCTGCTAATCTGCAAACTGTTTCAGGTGCCATGTTCGATGATGTTCTGCCTGGCACATTATATAAAATAATTGGTAGCTTACATTCTTTCGCCACTGCCGTATAATGTTGAAAAATACCTTCTTGCATCGGTTTGTTGTAAGCAGGCGAACTGGAAAGAATCGCATCGGCACGACTTAAATTAACGCTTTTTAATCGCTCAATGAGGTGCGAAGTAGAATTTGCACCGAACCAACCCGCTACTAAAGGTAAACGACCTTTAAGTTTTTCGGCTGAGAAATCGAATATGGTTTGACATTCTTTACTCGAAAGCGTAATCGCTTCGCCAGTTGTTCCGAGCGAAACAATGTAATCAACGCCGCCTTCAACAACGTATTCGATGACACGCTCTAACGCCTCGAAGTCAATACTGAAATCTTTTTTAAATGGCGTAATGAGTGCAACGCCTGTGCCTCTAAACTGAGAGTGATTCAAAATTAATATTTTTTGTTTCGAATGATTAAATTTATCCAGTGCAATGTATAAAGCATATTTCACGCTTCAAAATTTTTTATTTTTTTTATTTAAATCATTGAAAAAATTTCCAATTTTAGCCGAAAAAAAATAGCACATTTTATATTTGGGTCTATCGGATTGGATAGTTAATTCTGAAATTTTACAAGGTTCAGCGCACCTCAACGTTTTTAGAAAGTGTTAATTCAAATCTCAGTAGGTGCAGCGCACGTTAATATAGTTTTGTTTTAAGGTAGATGTGCTGCATCTTCTCTAAAGTCAGTTATTTTTTCTTTAGAAAAAATAAATAATGTTCTTATGAAGTTATTTTTCAATTTTTTTCTTGTTAATTTTTGTTAAAATCCTTAACGCAAGAAAATTTTTGTAATTAGTTATTAATTTTTTTTTAATTTGTTTGTTATTAAAAAATCTAAGGCGTAAACTTGTGTTCATTTGTGAATTAAGAATTAAAAATTAATTATTAACGCGTCTTAATTTTTAATTTTTAATTTTTAGTTTCGATTAATTCGCCCTTGAATTTTGGTGTATGAAAAAAACTTTTTACATTTTGCTTTTTGCTTTTTGCCTTTTGCCTTTTGTAGTTGTGCGTGCACAAATTACGGTGGCTGGTCGCGTTTTAGATGAAAAGAAAGAACCGATGGTCGGTGCTGTAGTGGCTATTTATTTGAACAATGTTTCTGTAACGGGCGCGCAAACTGATATTGATGGCAATTACCGCGTCAATGGTTTAGATCCTGGAACGTATGACGTGGAGGCTTCACTCATTGGTTATGCGACGCAACGCCAAACACGTGTGCAATTAGTGAGCGGTTTAAACACCGTTGATTTTGTACTTTCAGAAAAAAGCAACGTTACGAACACCGTTGTCATTCACGAATATAAAATACCGATTGTAAAAGTAGATCAGACGCAGCAAGGACAAGCGTTTAGTTCAGAACAATTAAAAAATTCACCGCTCAAAAATATTAACTCAATTATTGCATCGGCGGCGGGTGTTTCAAGCAATTCAACGAGTAGTGAAATTACGATTAAAGGTTCGCGCCCAGGCGCAACCGATTATTATATTGATGGTGTGCGCGTGCGGAATAATTATTTACCCGTTGCAGATATTGAACAGTTGCAAGTTATTACGGGTGGTTTAGATGCGCGATACGGCGACGTAACAGGTGGTATCATCACTATTACAACCAAAGGACCAGCGTCAACATTTACGGGTGGCGTAGAAGTTGAAAGTTCCAAACTCTTTAATAAATTTAATTACAACTTCGTCAATGCGAACTTTGCTGGACCCATTTTACTCCGCGATGTAAAATCTGCGAACGGTGTAAAAAATAAAGAAGCGATTATTGGTTTCAGACTTTCGGCGCAAGCACGTTTAACGGATGATGCTTTGCCACCCGCGATTCCTGTTTATCAAGTCAAACCAGAGGCGTTGGCAAAATTGCAAGCAAATCCTGTTTCTATTATTGGCGTTGGTACGCGCGTCGCTTCGGCAGAATTATTAACGGCTGATGATTTCAATGCGTTACCTGTTCGACCAGGTAATCAGAATAAAAGTTATAACCTCAATGGAAAGCTCGATTTTAAATTAGCGAAAGATGTAAACTTTGCGATTACTGGTAACTACGCAAAAATTGATAACCAACTTACACCGGCAGATAATTCTGGTAGAACGTGGCAGGTTTATGATTCAGGTAATAATCCTTGGCAATACACCAACAACTACCGTTTCAATGCACGTTTACGCCAACGTTTAGGAAATACGTATGGGAATGCCAATAGCAAAACGCGCGAGACGGGAACGGTCATTGAAAATGCGCAATACACTTTGCAAGGTGGTTTCGAGCAAAATAATTTTACGTCTTACGACGCGACACACAAAGATAAACTTTTCGATTACGGCTATGTTGGTCAGTATAATACCGTATGGCTTCCATTTATTGCACCAACGCCCAATGGTTTGCAACACGTTGGTTATTTATCGCAGTTGGCAAGTTACACACGTTCTGAAATAAATCCTATTTTAGCAAATTATAATAACGATGTCAATATTAACGGTACGGGTTCAAATTTAAACGTTCTTAACGGCATATTTAATAACACGACCGTGTCGAATGTTTTTGGATTTTCACAAAATGTTGGTCAAGTTTATAATTTATATAGAAAATCGCAGAATAATACCATCACCGGTAATGCAACGGTAAGTTTTGATTTAATTCCTGGTGGCGATAAAAAAAATGCGCACAATATTGAGTTCGGATTTAATTATGAGCAGCGCAATAATAAAAATTATTCCATCAATCCGTTTTCGCTGTGGGATTTAGCGGAGCGTCTGCAAAACCAAAACCTGAATGGAACGGCTTTAGACACTAATGTTGTTTTGCGCGATACAACTATTGGTGGACAGAAAATTCATATTTATGCGCCCGCTTTGAATACAGATATCGCTGCGCAAACAGATTTAGGTTTCTATAAAAATTATCGCAAAAAATTTGGTCTTGCAGCAAATTCTTTCGGCAATGTCAATAATTTAACACCCGATCAGATGTCGCTCGACTTATTCACGGCGCGCGAATTAAACGAGCAACGTTTAATAAATTATAATGGTTATGATTATCTCGGGAATCCCCTCGCGAGTACAGTGAGTTTTAATGATTTTTTTGCGGCAAAAGACGTTAACGGTACGCGCACTTTTCCCGTAGCTGCCAACAAACCAGTTTATTTTGCAGGTTATCTTCAAGATAAATTCCGTATCGGCGATTTAATTGTCAGTGCTGGTGTGCGTATTGATAGATACGATGCGAATAATAAAGTATTGAAAGATCCGTATTCGCTCTACGACATCATGACGGCAAAAGATTTTTACACACTCATCAAACAACCCAAACCTGATAACATCGCCGACGATTTTAAAGTATATTTAACTTCGAACACCGTTGGCAAAACAAATTATCCGTATTCAGCGAGCGATATTCGCGCTTTCCGACAAGGCGATACGTGGTTTACAAAAAATGGTCAACCACAAGATCCAATTCAAATATTTGGTTCTGGCTCTCAACCGAATGCCAAATATGTCGTTGATACATTCACACAAATTAAGCAAATCGGTTACGACCCGTCTATATCTTTTACGGATTATAAACCGCAGACGAACATCATGCCGCGTTTGTCTTTCTCGTTTCCGATTTCTGACATCGCTAACTTTTTTGCGCATTACGATATTTTGTACGCGCGTCCTGCTTCTAATAGTTATGTGTCTGCTTTGGATTACTACTATTTTGACGATCCGAATCGCTCGACGATTAATAATGCCAATTTACGTCCTGAACGCACAACCGATTACGAAGTTGGTTTTCAACAAAAAGTGACAGAAAATTCAGGTATAAAAGTCGCTGCATATTACAAAGAGTTGAAAGACATGATTCAGTTGGTGTATTA
>JAYVVO010000368.1:0-4024 GCA_043786955.1 Saprospiraceae bacterium | reverse complement strand
AAATAAAATCAACCTCTGAACTCGCTCCTGATTCTGCACGCGACCAATAATACAATTTTTGATCAGTTTGAGAAACGAGTTGTTGCGCCACAAATTGTTCTGCTAACATCCCTTGAAAGGCTGCGCTCAATTCTTTTTTGAGATAAAGATTTTGATATTCTAAATTACTTTTTCGGAGTAACAAACCTACATCCAGAAAAAAAAGTTTGAATTGTTTATTAGAGAGCGTCAGCGGTAAACTTTGAAGAGAGACATTTGGAACAGAATATAATAACCGCGCCATGCGGAGTAAATCAACTCCTTTTTTAATTGTCGGACTGGTGAAGCGTTCCGATAGTTTTGTATAAATTATTGGATTGCCAATATATTTGGTGCCGTTGTCTAAAATATCTAACAAACAATCATGGTTGATACTGGGTTGATATTTTCTGAAATCTTGCTCATACGTATAAAGCAAATCGTCTTGAATACGTTTTACGCCTAGCAAATCGTTGGTTTCAATAAAATATTTTACGCACTCAGGCATTCCACCCACAATGAGATACAAATTAAAATCTTCTTCAAAAAATCGTTCCGTGCCTTTTGGAATATTATTTATTGGCGTTTTGAGTAATTCACATAAACTTTCTTTGCCGCGCGCTTTTAAAAATTCATAAAAAGTCATCGGATATAAATTCAAAGTTTCGACGCGACCAACTGGAAACGACTGATTCCTAAATTCAAAATCGAGCAATGAGCTCGCGGCGATAACGTGCAAATCGGGCAAGTCTTCATAAAAATAGCGCAAGCAACCTAACGCTTCTGGGCAAGCTTGAATTTCATCAATAAACAATAAATCTTTTCCAATGTCAATGCGCAAATTTAAAGCCAAACCTAATTCAAAAAGTATGCGCTTCACGTCAAAATCGGGTTTGAAAATAGCATGTAAATTTTTACTTCTTTCTAAGTTGGCAATAATTACCTTTCCCTCAAAACGTTGCTCACCAAAGTTTTTTATTAGCCACGATTTACCCACTTGACGCGCGCCGTTGAAAATCAGAGGCTTTCTATTTATTTTATTCTTCCAAGCTATTAAATCAATTAGTTTATCTCGGTACATGCTATTTCAATTTTAAATAGGTTTTAAATTTTTTTACAGAATTAAAATAAATACCCACATTTTAAAAGCAAAATTTAAAATACATAGCAAAGTGATAAAAAAATAAAAAGCCGCTGTTTCAAAGGCGGCTTTTTATACAAAAAAAATCAACAAATTTAATGTGTCTCCCTACGTTACTTTATTATTTGAAAAGGCTATTTTTTAGCTGCTGCTGCGACTCGGAATTCGGATAGTTTCAGACGGTTGCACTTCGTTGTCGTTATGGCTACTCGAAGCAAACTCTGTATGTCTGATCGGAAAATCAATAATAAAATCAGTTCCTACGCCTTTTTTTGTCACAAATCGAATAGTCCCATTCGACGCTACTACAATTTGTTTTGTAATGGAAAGACCTAATCCATTCCCTGTCGGTTTTGTTGTAAACGAGGCTTCAAAAATTCTTTCCTGAATTTCTTCGGGTATGCCGTCACCCGAATCACTTATAGTTATGCGCGCTTTATCGTCAACTTTCTCTAAGTAAATATTTATTAACCCTTGTGTGCCGCTTGATATTGCCTGTTCGCCGTTTTTAACTAAATTTGTTAGTGCGCGATTAATAATTATGCTATCGGCGTAAATAAAAATTTTCTCTTCTGGTACAGAAACGTTTAAGCTAATATTCTTGCTTTTAAATTCAGCTTCCATTAAATTTTTTACGGAAATAACGGTTGCATTCAAATCGAATGTTTCATTATTAGAGTTTTCGGGTCCGATAGCGAAATTTCTTAAATCTTTCGTTAACCGATCAATCACGCGCACTTGGTCAACAATGACTTGCATCGTTACGCGCGTTTGATCTCTGAAGTCGGCGGTATCAAAATCATCATCGAGCGAAAGAACCAATTGCGCACCCATATTAATAGGCGAAAGTGGATTTTTAATATCGTGTGCAATTTGCTGCGCCATTTGCCTAAATGCCAAATTCCGTTGACTTTCTTCCATCAATTTAAGTTTACTTTTCATTTCTGGAATGAGTTTATTGTGCGCATCAACGAGAATTTTTATTTCATCATTGTATTGGTATTCAATTTTTTCATGACCAGAAAACTGCTCAATGTCCAATTTTTCTAAATTATCCGATACAATCTGAATAGGTTTTATAATAAAAGTATTAATGATAAGAAAGATGATGACGATAGTAATAATATACAGTATCGGCAACCAAAAAATGGTATTGATGCGCGTGGTTTCTAAATCTTTCAGCGATTTTCGGTAACTGGAATACAGCGATTTTTCTAAATAACCAATCCGATTGTTATTGGCATCCGAAACGGCAACAAAAATACTCTTATACTTAAATTTACCTAAATTCGATTCTTGCTCCAAATAATTCAGATTGTGCGTTGTCATATCCCAAAACGCTTTAGCTTCCATGTAATCGGAACTCAAACCATTGTTGTAGAGCACATTGTGACTGGTCAATAAATCTTTTCCATTTGTTTGATAGAAGTGCAATGACTCTGATTTATCTACATCCACGCTTTGCATCAGGCTATCCAATAAATTTTGTTTATTTTTGCGCGTCGTTTCAGACCAGATACCAGTTATTTTTTCAGCCGTTTGCCGCAATGAACTTTCGATTTTCGGTTGGATTTCAGTTTGATATAGATTTTGGTTTATCCGAACGTACATAGACTCGAATCCGTTATAAATAAAAAAGAAACTCACAAACAATAACATAGAGACAGGTAAAATAATGCGCGTAGAGATTGAGCCTTTAACAGGTGTGATGACGTTATCGAAATAGCTTGGCAAAAAATGAAGGAAATAATTGGCTAATAGCAGTACAAAACCAAGCGATAAAATAATTATAATAGTTTGCGCAAAGAGCGATTTAAACTGCGTGTCTAAACGGTTTTCGACGCTAATTTTAATTGTCTTATCGTGATCTTTATCTCTTAATCTATAAAATAAACCAATTTCATCTCTGTTTTTATATTCTTTATATCCATCAGATTTAATGGTTTTTAAGTTTATAGAATCTGGAATAGGTACGTTAGGTGCGTTGGTGTTAAAAATATCGTATTTGTATCGACTTAAATCGGTAATACCTTTAAATGTAAAATGCGAGAAAACCTCGCTATACAGCACACTACGTACTTTATTATTTCGCGTGCAGCGAATTTGAACGATGATGTCCGCATCGTTATTATTGACGGTTTTTAAATGTGGAAATGTAAAATACTGCGCGTTTAATCCGTTGGTGCTGACTAAAATATTTTGTCGCACAGCATCTTTAGAAGAATTGCGCGATTGCGCTAAAAAATCAGGGCTTCCGACGGTATTGCCTGAAGAAAGAATGAGCGATCGGGAATCGGAAATGACGTAATTTAAATCGTAATGACTGTTGATATAGGGATCGAGTTCTAAAACGCGGTCTATATTCTGTTTAAAATCTTTTATTACAGAGTCAATAACAAATTGTCTTTTATCAATTTGGGTCACTTCTTCGGGTGCAACGGTTTTGTCTATAATATTTTTGCGAATACTATCCAGATGTATAGAAGCTAAACTATCAGTTGGCATTAAGAGCGTTTTGGCACTACTGATTAAATTACCTTCGTCTTTAACTTGGTTAAATGCGTAAATCAGACCTGAAATACTCACTGAGAAAAAAAGTAGTAGCAATAAATTCAGATAAACGTTGAAACGCACAACTTCAAAGCAAGCTAAAACTAATGCAAAAGCAACACAAAAACTTAAATGATACCAGATGGGAATTTCAGTATAAGTTGAAAAAAACCAGCCAACAAATAATAAAATTTCGAGCAAAAGCATTAAGATTAACAAATTACTCAGGTTGAGTTGCTTTATGAAATCAACGACACGCAAACTTAAAATTAAAATAGAAACTAGGATTAAACCTAACGCAACAATGGTTACGAT
>JAYVVO010000367.1:0-4029 GCA_043786955.1 Saprospiraceae bacterium | reverse complement strand
TAGCGCAACGACGAGTACTAAAAATGATTGGGAAAGTTTAGCATTTACGCTGCCCAACAATGCGATTGGTGTTACTGACATCAGCAAAATAAATATTTTGTTCGATCCTTCAACGTCAGCAGCAGGTAAAGTTTATTACTTCGATAATTTAGCTTTGAGTAAATCAACTGTCAATGCGTGTTTAACGGTTGTTGCAAATCCGAATATTATAGATGATTTCGAGTGCCAACGAAATTATACAATTGATGTGCCAGGTCCGATCAGAGCGATTCCTAATCCAAAACAAGGACCATTAAACCCAAGCGATAAAGTAGGTGAATACACAGATCCATTCGATCAGTATTCTGCTTTGACTTATATTTTTCCGAAAGTTATTGATCTTTCTAAATACAACCAATTTAGTATTAAAATTTGGGCACCAAAAGTAGTTCCGCTTTTATTTAAATTAGAAGGTAGTGTAAAAGGATTAACTAAGGAATTCCCCTCTACAGTTACTAAATCTGGTGATTGGGTGACTTACACGACTGATTTTAGTGGCGAAAAAGGTAAAGATTATACCAAAATTTCAATTTTCTTCAACATAGGCATAACGCCAACGACCACAGATATTTATTATGTTGACGATATTCAATTAAAATCGGAACCTATTAATGGTTGTTTAACCACTTTTGAATCACTTCCACTTCCTTTCATATACTTCGGTACAAACGATGCAACGAAAGAATCTACCGCTTTAACTGTTGTGGCAAATCCTAAAAAAACTGGGATTGATACAAGTGCGAATGTTTTAAAATTTACTCGCTTTAAAAACTCTTTAGCTTTCCAAGGTGCTTTTGCAGATTTACCTGCTATCTTGAAATGGACGAATCCAAAAATCACGGTTCGTGCTAAGGTTTATATGGATCACATTGGCAATCTGGGTTTAAAACTTGAGCCAGGTTTAGCAGGAAGTGGTAATGGGCATGAGCTTCCGATTGCAAATACTAAAGTAAATGATTGGGAAGAAATTACGGCTGATTTTACTACCTTGGTAGCTGCGGGTGAAGTTTTTAGTCGTTTAACTTTCTTCTTCGATTTGAATTTACCTGTTAATATAGCCAGCGATGTAACTTCTTATATTGACGATATTGTCATCGGTGATGGTGCAGGTTGCGTAGCGACTAAAGTTGGTACGAACGATGTTGCGATTGCACAATTAGGTTTTGCACCGAATCCTGCGCAAAACGAAATTTATGTGCGCAATCTTCTAAACGTTCGCCGTTTAGACGTTACAAACGTTTGGGGTCAAATTGTCAGATCTATATCTTTTACTAATAATTCATTCGATATTCAAACTATTCCGCTCGAAGGTTTATCAGCAGGTATGTATATCGTATCTGGTTATGACGACAAAGGCATGATTGCGAATGGTAAGTTTATCAAGGAATAAATTTAGTTGACAGTTGATAGTTGACAGTTGATAGTGTAAGTGTTGAAAATCTTCAGCCCCTACCGAGACTGTCAACTGTCAACTAACAACTATCAACTAAATCGGGTATGCAACCTAAAATCTACATCCTTTTATTTTTTATTGTTGCGCTAACAGGTTGTAGTAAACCCATCACGTCTTTATCAGCACAGACGTTGGCAACGTCCCTACAAAAAAAATTCTCGCTCGAAGAATTAGAACACCGCACCTTTAATTGGTTTTGGGATTTAGTTGATAAAAACTATCAAGTACCAGATAGACATCCGACGCGACAGTTTTCGAGTATTGCAGCAACGGGTTTTGGTTTGACAACTTATTGTATTGGTGTTGAACGACATTATGTAACGCGCATTCAAGCAGCAGAGCGTGTTTTAAAAACGCTTCAATTTTTACTCAACGCCCCGCAAGGCGCAGCACAAAGTGGAGTCACTGGCTTTCACGGATTTTATTACCATTTTTTAGACCACGAAAACGGAACGCGCTATAAAGATGTTGAGCTATCTACAATTGACACAGGTTTATTGATGGCAGGCGTACTTTCAGTCATGAGTTATTTCGACAGCAACGATGCGACCGAAATAGCCATTCGCGAAGTCGCTGAAAAACTTTATCGCCGTGTTGAGTGGGATTGGTTTCAGAATCCGAATAAAAATCTTTCTATGGGTTATCATCCAGAAAATGGTTTCATAAAAGCAGAATGGATTGGTTACAACGAGGCAATGGTGTTATTGATTATGGCAATCGGTTCACCAACGCATCCGATTGATGCGAGTGCTTGGCAACGTTGGTGCAAACCGTATAAATGGGATACTTTTTATGGACAAGAACACGTCAACTTCGATCCCTTGTTCGGACATCAGTATAGCCAAATGTACATTGATTTCAAAGGTATTCAGGATAGTTTTATGCGCGCAAAGGGCATTGATTATTTTGAAAACTCACGTCGTGCTACATTAGCGAATCGCGTATATTGCATCGCGAATCCACAAAAATATAAAAATTACAGCGCGAATGAATGGGGTTTAACGGCTTGCGATGGACCAGGCGATGAATTAAGGAATGAAGAAGTGAAGAAATTAAGGAATGGTAAAGACACAACATTCATCGTTTCACGTAAATTTATGGGTTATAGCGCACGCGGTGCAGCATCAACTAATATTGTTGACGATGGAACGATTGCACCGACGGCAGTTGGTGGCTCTCTACCATTCGCACCGGAAGTTTGTTTGCCCGCATTAGAAAATATGTGGAATAAATATTATGGCACATTGGTGACGGAATACGGTTTTAAAGATGCGTATAATGTGACGTATAACTTTGAGCCATTAACTATGAGCAATGAGCCTTCTCGTAACTCAACTCAAAGCTCAAAGCTCAAAGCTCAAAGCTCAAATGGTTGGGTTGATAAAGATTATCTCGGCATTGATCAAGGTCCGATTATCATTCAAATTGAAAATTATCGTTCACAATTTGTTTGGAAATTGATGCGAAAAAATCCGTACATCGTTGCAGGTTTAAAAAAAGCGGGATTTAAAAATGGGTGGATAGATAATAGGTAGTAAGGAAAAAAGGAAAAAGGAATACGGAATAGCTGAGAAGCTCTATTAGGTTTGAATTATCAAAAAAATAACTCAACAGCAGCTTCGAATCGAAAAAATTAATTAAAACTAATAACTAATTATGTCTAAAAAAAATTATTTAGTCTTTGCAACGATATTCTCTTTATTTTTTAAGGGAGAGATTTTTGCGCAGCAAAGAACTGATTCAAAAGTTATTGTACCCGCTACGGTGCGCAAACCGAACAGAGCTCGACAAAATCCTAATCCTACGTCGCAATCTAAAAATATTGATGCACGTGTGGATTCAGTTCTAAGTTTAATGACGCTCGATGAAAAAATCGGACAAATTACGCTCTACACCTCTGATTATGATGTGACAGGACCAACAATTCGCAAAGGCTATGCTGACGATATTAAATCGGGTAAATGCGGAAATATTTTTAACGCACAAACAGCAGCCTTCACGCGCAAATTGCAAGATATTGCGATGACACAAACGCGTTTGAAAATTCCGTTATTGTTCGGCTACGATGTTATTCACGGTTATAAAACTATTTTTCCAACGCCTCTCGGGGAATCTACGAGTTGGGATTTAGAAGCGATTGAAAAATCGGCACATATTGCTGGCGAAGAAGCAGCAGCCTCTGGTTTGCACTGGACGTATGCACCGATGGTTGATATTGCGCGAGATCCACGTTGGGGTCGTTGTATGGAAGGTTCGGGCGAAGATACTTATTTGGGTTCGCTCATTGCAGCAGCACGTGTTCGCGGATTTCAAACAAAAATTGGCGCACCCAACAGCGTTGCAGCATGTGCAAAACATTTTGCAGCGTATGGCGCAGCACTTGCTGGACGCGATTATAATTCAGTAGATATGAGCGATGTTTCACTTTGGGAAACGTATTTGCCACCGTTCAAAGCGTGTGTTGATGCAGGCGCACTCACCTTTATGACTTCATTTAATGAAATTAATGGTGTGCCTTCTTCAGCAAACAAAATGCT
>JAYVVO010000366.1:0-11166 GCA_043786955.1 Saprospiraceae bacterium | reverse complement strand
TCCTTTGTAAATTCGGAGACGTTGCATGCAACGTCCTTTGTAAATTCGGAGACGTTGCTTGCAACGTCCTTTGTAAATTCGGAGACGTTGCATGCAACGTCTCTACTATTTTGAAATTGCTCAATAACGCCCAGCAAATAATTAACCCAACTTTTATTTGTAGATTTAAAATTTGCAAGGTCAATTATTTCCGTGTCGTTGAAATCAATGGAATGTAATCGGCATACTAAATCGGTGCGACTGCCGAGCGCAAAAGTTATTTTTTTATCAATTGCTGCCGGCAAAACCCAACCGCCATTATAGTCGGTATGTTCTCCAATCAGATTAATACGACCAGGTGATGTAACAACTAAATCAGGTTTTTTTCCAAACAGAAGTTTGAATTTTTCTTGAACACTATTTTCCATCTAAATTAATTGAAATAGCTATGAGCTTTGAGCCCCCACTCGCGATTTAGAAGCTCATGGCTCAAAGCTAATATTTGTAGGTCATATATTATTTATTTACGCGAATTGGTATGAGCAGAACAAAACTATACACTAAAATTAAAAGTATAACGAGTCAATCCATAGGTGATTTCATCAGAACTTTACGACTTCGAAAAGCTGCTTACTTAATGACGCACGAAGATAAATCGCTTTCGGAAATAATGTACAGCGTAGGTATTCAAACCCAATCCTATTTCACAAAAGCTTTTAAAAATGAATTCGGTAAAACACCTTCAAAGTTTTTGAAAGATTTAAAAAAATAAGTGTTTGAAATTAAAGAATTTAACTTCTGATTTACACGGAGATTAAAGCAAAGCTTGTTAAAACTATCTATTTAATTTCAATGCCACTAAGTTTTTTAGACTTATAAAATTACACTTCCAAAAAATAGTTGACTAATTTCGCAACTTTATTTCGAGGGTAAAATTTTAAACACCCTAATGCGTTAAACGTTAAAATAGATAATCCTATGGATAAGATAAAAATACTTTGGGCAGATGATGAAGTTGATTTACTCAAGCCACACACTATGTTTTTGAAAGGGAAAGGTTATGATGTTACAACAGTGACAAACGGTTTCGATGCACTCGAAGAATGCACTCAAAATACCGATTTCGGTGTCGTTTTTTTGGATGAATCCATGCCTGGCATGACGGGATTAGAAACTTTGGCGAAAATAAAATCGCTTCAACCTAATTTGCCAGTGGTGATGATCACAAAAAACGAGGCGGAACACGTCATGGAAGATGCAATCGGTCAGCAGATAGCTGATTATTTAATAAAACCCGTGAATCCAAATCAAATTTTGTTGACGCTAAAAAAAATAATTGACAACAAACGATTAGTTAGCGAACGCACAACGAGCGATTATCAGCAGAATTTTCGCGAGATGTTTATGCAAATCCAAAGCACTGGAAATTATGAAGAATGGGTAGATGTCTATAAAAAAATTATCGCTTGGGAATTGCGCCTCGATGCTACTTCGGCAGGAAGCGATATGGGTGAAATTTTAGCGACGCAAAAGCAAGAAGCGAATATAGAGTTTTCAAAATTCATTGTCAAAAACTATGAATCATGGTTTGGTGCTAAAAAAGAAAAAGCACCCGTGATGAGTCATAATTTGCTGCGCAATAAAGTTTTACCATTCATCGGCGACGGAATTCCGACTGTGATGTTGCTGCTTGATAATCTACGTTTCGATCAATGGAAAATAATTGAACCGATTATTTCAACACTTTACAGAGTAGAAGAAGAAAGTTTTTTTTACAGCATTTTACCAACCGCAACACAATACAGCCGAAATGCTATTTTCGCTGGTTTAACGCCCGCCGATATTGAAACGCGTTTCCCGAATATTTGGTTGAATGACAACGAAGAAGGCGGAAAAAATATGCACGAAGCCGAACTTTTGCACGACCAAGTTAAACGCATTCTTCGAAAACCCGATTTAAAAGTGGATTATGTAAAAATTACAAACATTGCTGCGGGTAGACAATTAGAAGATAACGTGCTAAATTATTTGAAAAACGATTTTTCTGTCATCGTCTACAACTTTATAGATATGCTCTCTCACGCCCGAACAGAAATGGAAGTGCTTAAAGAATTGGCAGGTGATGAAACCGCATATCGTTCGTTAACAAAATCGTGGTTCGAGCACTCGCCTGTTTGGTCCGCACTGCAAAGTTTAGCAAAGAAAAATATTCGATTGATTATCACGACTGATCACGGTACTGTGCGCGTAAAAACGCCAACGCGTGTAGTAGGAGACAAAGAAACGACAACCAATTTGCGCTATAAAGTAGGTAAGAATTTACAATACGACCGAAACGATGTACTCGAAATTCGCGATCCAAAACTCGTCGGTTTGCCGCGACCCAATATTAGTTCAACTTTTATTTTTGCGCGTGAAGATCGCTTCTTTCTCTATCCTAATAATTACAATCACTATAATAATTATTATAAAAATACTTTTCAGCATGGAGGCATTTCCTTGGAAGAAATTATTTGCCCAATTATAAGGTTGCGGTCGAAATAAAATCAAAAGGTAAATTCCAAAAGGCAAAAGGAAAAGCACTTAAAACAATAAACGGTTTGCCTTTTGCTCTTTGCCTTTTGGATTTCAATACTCAAACATCATACTCTTAGCTGGAAATTCAAATAAGAATTTTTCTTTCACCAACTTAACAACTTTGGCAGGCACCATATTTTCCCAACCGAGTTCGTCGTGTTTAATCATGGCAAGTACTTGCTTAGAATAAATGTGCAGGTTTTCTGTATGGTAGTTAACAATGTCTTCAATATGTTTCGACTCAATGAGGTGTTGATATAAAAACTTGACACCATCCGGCACAGGTAAATTGTGTGCATCCATTACTTCGCTGCTACCTTCTTGCAACATTGGATAAACATACACCTTCACATTTCGCGTAAATAATTCGCCGAAAGCGGAAAGCAAACTACCATCGAGATTATTGTAGTATTTATCGTTTATGGTATCGAGCAGTTGTTTAACGCCGAGCACCATGCCGAGTTTTTGGATTTTATATTCATTGAGGTAATTGATCAGTTTTTTATGCTGTTCACAATCAGAAATAATAACTGTGTAGCCGAGCGCACAGAGCAAATCGGCGCGATCGAGAAAATCTTTTTCGTCAATAAAGCCTTCCAATTTCAAGTTATCGAGCGTTATTTCCATCATTAAAAAGCATTTTTTAGCATCAATATCGGTTTCATTTCGAAATTTCGCCCAAGATGCTTGAATCATGTCTTCGTTAACGAGTGTTACGGGTCGGAACGAGCCGCGCACTACAAGCACATTTTTTTTATACAAAAACTCGCCCGCATGAATATTTCTTTTGTCGGGTCCGAAAATCGCAACGTCCGTCATATGATATTTTACCAACCACAAACTGAGTAAACGATTATCAATATCCGCAAAATTTGCGCCCGTTAGGCGAATTAAATCTATCGAAACGCGTCCGCGCAAACTGTCCATGAGGGATTGCACCAACATAGGAATATTATCTGAAAAACGATAAATGGCATAAAGCATATTAACACCTAAAATACCAATCGCTTGTTGTTGCAAACGGTTTTCACCGTCGAGCATTCGCACGTGCAGCACCAAATCGTTGCTTTCACCATCGGGTGTGAGTTGAAAGCGAATGCCGAGCCAACCTTCACCTTTAATTGTTTTAGTAAAATTAATAGCGGACACTGTATCGGCAAAAACAAAAAAATTTGTGTGTGGGCGTTCTTGTCGAAGTCGCGTTTGCATCAAATTATATTCATGGTCGAGCATTTTATACAGTCGCGCCTCGCAAACATACCGTCCGTTCGCTTCTGTGCCATAGACTTCATCGCTAATCGTTTTATCGTAAGCGCTCATTGTTTTTGCCACCGTTCCTGCTGCTGCACCTACCTGAAAAAAATAGCGCGCCACTTCTTGCCCTGCGCCGATTTCTGCAAACGTTCCATAAACATGGTCGTCGAGATTAATCTCCAACGCTTTTTGTTCCGTTTCTAATAAAGGCTTATAGGTTTTTTCGGTCGGCATAATTATGTATTTGAATTGCAAATATCAACGAAAAAGAATTTTAAACCAAATTAGTGAAAAAATTAATCTCACAATGTTACACCTAAAAGTGATCCACAAATTCCAGCACCTATTGTAAAATAAATACCTGCTATAATCAATAAAATTTTAGCATTTTTGGGATTTTTTTTGCGTTGTGCTAATCCAGTAATTAAAAGGATTATTGCTGGCAAATGAAAAATCAGATACACAATTAAAAATAAGATCATCTCAAAAATTTAGTTGGTGACTGCGCGTAATTTTTCTAAAACAGCTCTTTTTTCGTCTCTATAAAAAAGATTCATTGTTTCAAACGGAATAATTTTATTGTCCTTGTTGACTATGTGTACGCACGATTTTTTAATGGCGCGCACATCAAAATTATAGGCATCAATAAACTGCATAATTATCACTCGAAACAAATTATTGTAGCCAAGGTTAGGTGCTTCCACAAAAGGCAAACAACAAAGCAGTGAATGTAATTTTTCAGATGCTTTATCCGTTGAAGTGCCTGTGCTGAAAATCTCAGACATTTTTTGATGCAATCCTTCATCTTGCTCATACACAATGGTATTCTTACCACTATCGAGTAAATCTGCAGGATTAATATAGCGCGTTAGTGGAATGTACTGACCTTCCAATTTTAAAACATAACCCATCGCTAAAGCATCAGGATTGCACGGCACAGGAATTATATCGTCAGGCAAAAAAATGGTGGTTTGCTCTAAAATTTTTCTTCTTACTTCTGTCAGCGTAATTCTGTCTGTTTGAGAGTTAAAATTTTCAAGTCTGCCCGCAATTTGAGTAGGTTGCAGCGTAACGCCCCGAACACATTTTTGCTCGAGTGCGAATTCAATAATTTTTCCTATTTCATCATCGTTTAGTCCTTTCTGAAGTGTAACAACTAATGTAGTGGAAAGATTGAGCGCGTTTAAATGTTCAATCGCTTTTTCGCGAATTTTTTTAAGATTTGCACCGCGCATTGACATTAAAACCATTTCTTTAAAAGAATCAAACTGCAAATAAATTTCAAAATCGGGTGCATAAGTGCTGAGTCGTTTTGCAAACTCAAAATCTTTAGCAATTTCAATACCATTCGTATTTACCATTAAATGTTTAATCGGTAAAGTTTTGGCGTAATCCAAAATTTCAAAAAATTGTGGATGCAGCGTTGGTTCGCCGCCACTTATTTGTATAACGTCTGGTTCTCTTTCATTTTCAACAATTGTGTCGAGCATCATTTTTACTTCTGCGAAAGTTCGATGTCTACCATGCGTCGGCGAAGAGCCTGCATAACAGGTTGGACAACTCAAATTGCAACGGTCGGTAATTTCAATAACCGTCAGACAAGAATGTTGCTCATGATCTGGGCAAAGTCCACAATCGTAAGGGCATCCGAAATGCGTTTCGGTGTTAAACTTGTACGGTGTCTCTGATGGTTTATTATAGTTTCTGATATTTTTGTAATATTCTTTATCGTCAGCTATCAAAACTTTAGAATTTCCGTGCTCAGGACATCTTTTTAACATGAAAACATTGTTGTCTTCAAATACGATTTTAGCATCAATGCGCTTTAAACATTCGGGACACAAACTGATGGTGAAATCGTAGTAGGTATAATTTCTAACGGGCATTTTTTATCAATTTAATAAACGTTGGAACGTAATAAATCCAACAAATGATACAGAGCCATTGAATGCTACTCAGTCCGAAAACAAAATAAACATTAGGTTTTATAAATTCGATGCAAAAGCGAAAACCGAAATAGAAAATCATAAAAAATTTGAAAAGCAAACCGTTCTCTTTTTCAGTTTTGTGTTTAATTTTTTGCAGAAAAATAAATAAAACTGACAGAAAAACCAATTCATATAACGCCGTTGGATGTCGCAATTGACCATCGCCTAAATTCATTCCTGTAAAAAAATTCGTTGTTGAACCGTAAGTAAATTCGTTCGTTCCGCTTAAAAAACAACCGATGCGACCGATGAATATTCCAACAATTATAGGCAGTGTAAATAAATCACCCGATGATTGTTTCTCATGAATTATTTTTTTAGAAATCTCAACACCTAATAATCCGCCAAACAAACCACCGATTATAGATTTGGAGTCCAGCAAATGAATTATACGCTGACCGTTAAAACTAGTCATCGGATTTTCTAAATATCCGATGAATCGAGAACCGATGAATGCACCAACTATTGCTCCTAAAATAATCGAAAGTCTATTTCCTGAAGATATTTGATCAGTGCGTTTCTTGCGTAACCAAACGTAATACCTAAAAGCTACAAAAAACGACAGATATTCTAATATCCAGTGAATATTGATTTTTATTCCAAAAACTACTGGCTCAAAAGGTATTATCAAAGTTTGTTGGTTATAAAATTACGCCGAAAATTTGATTGTTTTGCGAAGTTAACAAAAACGCAGCGAAAATAAAAATCGAAGTAATTAATATCTAGCAAAAGACTTAACCTTAACTTAATATTGAAAATTGTTTAAATTGTACGTTAGAACGCCAAATTTGCATCAAAATTAATAAAAGTCATTTTAATGAAAAATGTTTTTCTTTTTGTTGCATTCTCACTCTTTTCAATTGCAACAATTTTTTCTCAGACAACAACAAGTGGCGTGAGCGGCAAACTCAGCGACACCAAAGATGGCGGATTACCGAACGCGGTAATTTTATTTGTTCACACGCCAACAGGTACGCGCTACGAAGTTGCGAGTAATGACGACGGTATTTATAATATCGCCAACATGAATCCAGGCGGACCTTACATAGCAACGACGACGTACATAGGTTTTAAAACTGAAACCCGTGAAAATATTTTCTTGAAACTCGGTGAAACGCAAACTATTGACGTGCCGTTGAGTGAAGAAAGCACAATTTTAGCGGCGATTGTTATAACTGCCGCGAATTATGCAGACCAATCTAAAACAGGTTCCGGTACAAATGTTGGTAAAAAACAATTGAACGCTTTACCGACTTTAGGCCGTGGTGTTTCCGATTTTACTAAACTCACACCGCAATCGAGCAATAACTCTTTCGCTGGCACAAGTTTCCGTTACAATAATATCACTTTAGATGGTGCGGTTAATAACGATGCGATCGGTTTTAGTCCATCACTTGGTGGTCAGAGTGGAACAGCAAATCAACCCGGCAGCTCAACCCGTACAAACTCTTTTAGTTTAGATGCTATTCAGCAAGTGCAAGTGCAAATTGCACCGTACGACGTAACACTCGGCAACTTTACAGGCGGTAGCGTAAACGCTGTAACGCGTTCTGGAACAAACGAAATTGAAGGTTCAGTCTATACTTTTGGTAGAAATTCATCTATTACAGGAAATTATTCTGGCGACGATAAAGTGAACGACGGAAAAATTGACGACACATATCATGACTATCAGGCAGGTTTCCGTCTCGGTTTACCGCTTGTGAAAGATAAATTATTCTTCTTCACGAACGAAGAAATCACTCGAAATATAACTCCGCAATTTTTTCCAGCGGGTGCTACGAATTATTTTATGACATCGGCAATTGCAAAACAAATTACCGATAGTTTGAGTAGTTCAACGTTTATGCCTGCGTCGTCATTAAATCCAATAGGTAAATACGATCCAGGTGCAACAGGTGCGTACTCAATTTATTCTAACAGTCAAAAGTTTTTCAATCGTTTGGATTGGAATATTGACAAAAAAAACCAATTGACTATTCGGAACAATACCGTCAGTTCGGAAGCTACAAATTTAGAGCGTTCGTCGAATGAGTTTCAATTTGGTAATTACGATTTTCTACAGAAAAATTTCAATACCAGCACAGTTGCAGAATTAAAAAGTCGTTTTTCAAACACGTTTAGTAATAGTTTAATTTTGGGTTACACGTATATCACCGATGTGCGCACGCCACTCGGACCAACATTTCCGAACATTCAAATCAATAATATCGGTTCGGGTCACGCTTTAGTTGGTAGTAACCGAGAAGCAAGTATTTTCGACATGGGTCAGAAAACTTTTGAATTAACGGATAATGTGAAATTTTTTATTGGTAAACACGCCATCACGCTCGGTACTCACAATGAGTTTTACAATATTAAATACGGTTTCATCAACTCATGGAACGGGCGTATAGAATATAACTCTTTACCTGATTTTTTCGCCAACATTCCTACTCGTGTTAGAGCTATCTATAATCCGACAGATAATTCACAGGCTTACAACTTAGCTAATACGCCTGCAACTTATGGCATTAATTTCTTGAGTACTTATGCGCAAGATGATTGGCGCGTGATGGATAGATTGAAAATATCTTATGGCATACGTTTCGATATGGTAACACGTCCAGACCAAGCAGTGATTGGTACTAAAGAACAAGCGTATCCAACACCAGCAGGTTATGGTACGACATATAGCTATACAAATCCAGTGGCATCGCAAAACAATCAATTTTTTAATAACGTTACTATTTCACCGCGCGTTGGATTTAATTTCGACGTTGATGGTAAAGGCAGCGTTATTTTACGTGGCGGTTCGGGCGTTTTCACCGGCAGAATTCCGTTAGCTTGGTTGGGTTATACTTATGTGAACAATGGTACAAACTTTAATTCGATTGATTACACGAACTCCAGCAGAAACGTAATTAACATTCCAACTGATCCAATGCAATTCAATAATTTTAACGCCACAGTTTTAAAATCGCCGAACCGCGTTGAATTAGATGTGATTGATAAAGATTTTAAAATGCCGCAAGTTTGGCGTTCAAACATCGCTGCCGATTTTAAATTGGGCGACGGTTACAAAATAACACTCGAAGGAATTTTTACAAAAACGCTGCAGGACGTTAAAATTCAACAAATTAATTTGCGCGATTCTGTTAAGTACAATTCGTACGATGTTTCGCAACAACAACCTGTCTATATAAACAGTGGCGTTGGTAAAAACAAACGCAATAGCGACGACTTTTCTTCAATTTATCTTATTAGCAACACGACAGAAGGTTATCGCTATCAGTTAACGGGTCAGATTTCTAAAACTTTCCCATTTGGGTTAGACGTGATGGCGGCTTATACATATGGCGAATCGAAAGATATTTTAAACGGTATTCGCAACTCGCCTGAATCGGGTTGGCAATTAAACCAGGCTTTGAGTCCGAACAATCCAACATTGACGTATTCTAATTTCGATATTCGCAACCGCATTATTGCAACTGCGATGTACAAATTGAATTGGAACGCAAACAACACGTCTTATTTGTCACTCATTTTTTCAGGACAATCTGGCACGCCATTTACTTGGGTGATTGGTTCAAACTCTGTAACAGGTAATGGTCAGCAAGTTGATTTAGCATATATTCCTTCCATAACAGGTCAATTAACTTTTGTAGATAAAGTGGATGCTACAACAAAAGCAGTTACTGAAACAGCTGCGCAACAAGCTCAAAATTTCAGTGATTTTATAAGCGGCGATTCGTATTTAAGTTCGCGTAAAGGTAATTTTACGGAGCGTAACGGCGGCAGAACGCCTTGGAACAATCAACTCGATTTGCGTTTAATGCACGATTTTAGTTTTGCAGTGGGTGCCAAAAAACACACGATTCAGATTACGTGCGATATTATTAACTTAACAGGCAATAATGTTTATTTCGTTCCAAACACCCAAAACTCTTCGGTATTCATTGGTTTAACGGCAACTTCTGGGAGTTCAGCAACTGCTGATCCGAAGTTTCAATTCACAAAACCTTCCGCAACATATTCCATTGATCAATTCAGTTCGCGTTGGCAAGGACAGTTTGGTGTGCGTTATTCATTTTAAATAGCAATGAGCTCAAAGCTCATTGCTCACGGCTTAAAGTTCATAGCTATTTAAACAACCCGAATTTTCTATCATGGAATTTTCGGGTTGTTTGATTTATCTAAGTACTTAAAGAAAATATTAACTGCGGCAAATTATAACCCCAGACTTTAGGCTGGCGACTCTACTAAACTTTTTCGCCTTTAGGCATGAACTAATTTTTTGTTTGAAGTCGTGGCTAAAGCCCAATTTATTCTCATTATAACTACAGCCTAAAGGCTGTAGTTATAATGAGAATAAATCTTTGCAAAATATTTTTAAGTAAACTACACGGGCAATTAAAAAAATTAAAAAAAAACTTTGTGAAAAATAAAATAAAAAAACTTTGGAAACGATTAAACAATAAAACGTTTCTATCGTTTACAAATATGAATTTAGAAACAGCATTAATGTCAGAAATAAAAGATTTAATTTTAAGGAAGTCAAAGGCTTTTTTTATGAAGGCGGGTGTGAAAAGTCCGTCTATGGATGATGTTGCACGTCATCTTACGATATCGAAAAAAACTTTGTATCAGCATTTTAGCAGCAAGCAGGATTTACTAGCCCAAATATTTAATTGTGAAGAAAAGGAAGAAGCAGCGCGCATTCATACCTTAGGAGATACAGCTAAGAATGCGATTGAAGAAACGATAATGATTGGTCGGTTTGTGATGGAAGATTTAAAGCAACTCATGCTTTCGTTGCCAACGGTGTATGAAATCAGAAAATATTACAATGATATTTGGGTGAATTATGAAAATAAAATGTACGAAAACATTTATGAAGGTGTGCACCAAAATTTAGAACGCGGCAAACGCGAGGGTCTGTATCGCTCGGAACTCAACAGCGACATGATAGCTAAATTTTACGTGCGCTCGGCGATGAGCATCGTAAATTCGGAAATTTTTCCTGATGAAAAATATTATAAACCGCATTTGTATCGCGAATTTTTAATGTATCACATCAACGGCATTACAACGCCTAAAGGATTACAAATTTTAGAAGAAAACTTAAAAATAATCAATCCATGAAAACGACTACCATCATAAAATATAATTTTCACCCGACTTTAATAACAAATTCCGTATTGCTTATGAAAAAAGTAAAAACCAGTAGCATCATAGTGCTATTGTGTTTGTTTCAAAACTTAGTTTTTTCTCAATCCGAAAAAATGAGTTTAGATGAAGCCACCAAATACGCTTTAGAAAACACCAACGCCACAAAAATCAGTTTGCTGAACATTAAAGATGCTGATTTAGCCATTACACAAGGTAA
>JAYVVO010000365.1:0-4038 GCA_043786955.1 Saprospiraceae bacterium | reverse complement strand
TGCCCTCAGGAAATTTTGGAAATATTACCGCAGGTTTATTTGCGCAAAAATTAGGTTTACCCGTCAATAAATTTATTGCTGCCGTTAATGCGAACGATGTTTTTACTAAATATATTCAATCCGGAAATTTTACACCGAAACCGTCTGTGCGTACAATTTCAAATGCCATGGATGTCGGTAATCCTTCAAACTTTGCGCGGATAGATTTTTTGAATGATTCCTCTTGGAATAAAGTAAAAAAGAATATTGCCTCTTATACCTTCACCGATGCTGAAACAGAATTAGCGATGCGTGAGGTGATGCAAAAATATAATTACGTTTTAGAGCCCCATGCAGCTATAGGATATTTAGCATGGCAAAAATATGTATCTGAAACAAAAACCCCTGCAACGGGTATTATTTTGGGAACAGCACACGCTGCAAAATTTTATGATGATGTGGTGCGTATCATAAATTCTAAAATAAATGTTCCAGAATCGTTGCAAAATATTTTGCAGAAAGAAAAATTAGCGGTAGCTTTAGCCTCAGATTTCAAAGTTTTTAAAAGTTTTTTGTTGGATAATTTTTAAACGAAAATAAAAGTTCCACGTGGAACAAAATATTGTTCAAAATTAAGCACTAATAGCTATCAACCAACACCTATCAACTATTTTAGTATCAATTAATTTTTTTAAAATGAAAAAACATTTACCGCTTTATCTTTCTACAAAATCCATTTTGCTTTTAATTTGCTGTTTGAGTTTTATAATTCCGACACACGCACAAGACAAAGAACCATCAAAAGATTTTCAAGATAAGTTCAGACAGCTGGAAGAAATTTTGCCAACACCGAACGAGCAACGTACAGCGAGTGGTGCGCCTGGTAAATCGTATTGGCAACAACAAGCCGACTATTCCATGGATTTAGATTTGAATGACGAGACGCAAGTTCTGAATGGAACAGAAACAATTACCTACACCAACAATTCACCCGATCCGTTGAGTTATGTTTGGATGCAACTCGATCAAAATACTTTTCAGAAAGATGGTATAGCTCTTAAAACGCGTGAAAGTTCGTTCAGCGATAAAATGACATTGCGACAACTCAATAGCATTAATAACAATACCGATTACGGTTACAACGTCGAGTATGTGCGCGATGCGAATAATGCAGCGTTGCCGTACACTATCAATGAGACGATGATGCGCGTAGATTTACCCAAAAATTTGCTGCATGGTGAAAAATTAGTGCTCAAAATAAAATGGAATTTTCATATCATTGATCGTCTTGCAACAGCAGGAGCAGGTCGCTCTGGTTGGGAATATTTTCCAGAAGATAAAAACTATTTGTACACCGTTGCGCAGCACTATCCCAGAATGTGTGTGTATAGCGATGTAACAGGTTGGCAAAATAAACAGTTTTTAGGTGCAGGCGAGTTTACTCTATCTTTCGGCAATTACGAAGTGCGCTTAACTGTTCCTGCCGATCACATCGTTGGTTCATCGGGTGTTTTGCAAAATCCGAATCAAGTTTTAACGGCAGCACAAATTGAGCGGTTCAATAGAGCTAAAACAGAATACACTACGCCTGTCATTATTGTAACAGAAGCCGAAGCGCGCGAAACTGAAAAAACAAAATCAACGGCGCGCAAGACATGGATTTTTAAAGCAGAAAACGTGCGCGATGTCGCGTTTTGTAGTTCGCGTAAATTTATTTGGGATGCGATGGGTGTGAAACAAAGCAACGGCACAACGCCAATTGCAATGTCGTATTATCCGAAAGAAGGCAATCCGCTGTGGGAAAAATATTCTACAAAAGTTGTAGCGCATACGTTGCGCTCATACTCAAGTCATACGTTTCCATATCCATATCCGATTGCGATTTCTGTTCATACCGATCAAATCGGCATGGAATATCCGATGATTTGTTTCAACGGTGGCAGACCTGAAAAAGATGGCACTTACAGCGACAGAACAAAATATGGAATGATTGGCGTTATCATACATGAAGTAGGACACAATTATTTTCCAATGATTGTTAATAGCGATGAACGCCAGTGGACATGGATGGATGAAGGTTTAAATTCGTTTTTAGAATTTTTAGCGCAACAAGAATTTGAGCGCGATTATCCAAGTCGCCGCGGGCCACCAGCAAATTTAGTGGATTATATGAAAAGCGATAAATCAACTTTAGAACCGATTATGACCAATTCAGAATCGTTGCGACAGTTCGGAAATAATGCGTACGGTAAACCTGCAACCGCATTAAATATTTTGCGCGAAACTGTAATGGGTCGCGAGTTATTCGATTTTGCTTTTAAAACGTATGCTAACCGTTGGATGTTTAAACATCCAATGCCTGCCGATTTTTTCAGAACCATGGAAGACGCATCAGGTGTTGATCTCGATTGGTTTTGGCGTGGTTGGTTTTACACGACCGATAATGTTGATATCGCGATCAGTAATGTGCGCGCTTTAAAAGTTAGTCCGAAAGATCCGACTGCAGAAATGGCGATGCAAAAAGATAAAGAAAATGCACTGCCGAAATCAATTACAGGAATGCGAAATAAAAAAGATATTGCACAAACTATGGATGAGCGCGATCCAAGTCTGAAAGATTTTTACTCGAACGATATGCAATACGCCGTAACGACAATTGATAAAGAGGAGCAACAGAAGTATATAAAAAGTTTGAGTCCAGAAGAAAAGAAATTTTACGACGAGCCTGCTAATTATTACGAAGTGTCGTTCACGATGAAAGGCGAATTACTCTCGCCGATAATTTGCGAATTGCAATTCACTGATGGCACGTCGGAATACAAAAATATTCCTGCCGAAATTTGGCGCATGGGCAAAAAAACGGTGACGAAAGTTTTTAAATCGCAAAAAGAATTGAAACAAGTTGTGCTCGATCCATATCTCGAAACGTGCGATGTGGATGTGAGCAATAATTATTTTCCGAATAAACCACAGGCTACGCGCTTTGAAATTTTTAAAAGAAACGCCAACAGTGGCGAAAATGCTATGCAAAAAGCATCGCGCGCCAAAAGTAAAGATGGCGGTTCTGGTGGTGGTAAATAATTGCGAATTATAAATTAAAACTTCGTCCTTGCTCTTGTGTAGGGACGAAGTTCTTTATATCAATACAGTTAATATTCCTAGACAAGTGACTTTTCAATAAAGTTTTTAAATCCTACATCACAGCGCAGCAACAATTTTTTCTAAATTAGAGCGCAATTTAAAATCTTTAGTAAGTAAGTTACTGATATAATTAGCGGTGAAAACAGTTTCGGTAGCAGTGTAAAATCGGCGCGAGCGTTCAATGTTCACAAAACTTAAATTATTGAATAGAGGTTTTAGTGCGCGGAGGCAATGCGCAGCGCAAACCGATTCGCAAGCGAAATGAATTCCGAAATCGCGTGAAAGTTGCGGTAGATTTTGGTGTGTGAGAATAAAAACAAAAACATCTGGCGAGGTGAATATACTATCGAAGCAGTGTAATTCATCTTGAACAGCGGTGTAAAAATCGCGCAAAATTTGTACGTCATATTTATTTTCTAAAAAACCAAAACTTGTAACTGACCCATCCACTTCTGTATAGTTGAGCTTGTGGGTTATTAATTTTTTTGAGACGTATCGTTCGCGCTGTTCAAATAAATAGGCATTGGAAATTTTTAAAAAAGAAAGTTGTATTTTCTGCAATTCTGTAGGCTGGCTTATAGTGCTGGCAAAACTTTCTTTGAAATCCTTTTCGAGTTTTTCAAATTCAGAACACAGCTCTTGTATGTAGGCGCGTTTATCAGGTTTGTTTCTTTTTAACAATTGTTCACGCACTTCTGATTTGAATAACCAAAAGCGTTCTTCTAACGCCATTTCTAAATTGCGAATAGAAGCAAAATTATAAACCTCAGTAAAAGATTTAGAAAGTGCTTCTACCCAATTAAACTCATTGATATAATTATTGTCAGCATCCACAGTTTTCATCGCGTTGTAAGTTGTCTTAATCTTAAAAATTAATGCAACAAATCTAGAGTAAATAAATCTTTTTTACAAATAAAC
>JAYVVO010000364.1:0-4073 GCA_043786955.1 Saprospiraceae bacterium | reverse complement strand
TATTACCAAGCGATTACGATTCCTCGAACCATGCCTATCCTGTAATTTATGCTTTGGATGGACAAAATCTTTTTCATAAAGAAACTTCTTTTTCTGGCGATTGGGGAATGATGAAAACTATGTCTAAAGCACCAAAAAATCAGAACACGATTATTGTGGGTATTGATAATGGCGGCGATTTGCGGTTAAATGAGTACGCGCCTTACAAGAATAAAAAGGGTGGTGGCGAAGGCGATGCGTTTATTCATTTCATAACCGATACACTCAAACCTCAAATTGATTCTAAATATCGAACTTTAAGCGATAGAAAAAATACTTCCATTCTCGGCAGTTCACTCGGTGGGTTGCTTTCTTTTTATGGTGGATTAGTGCGGTCCGATATTTTTGGCAAAGTGTGTATATTTAGTCCTGCGTTTTGGTTTAATCCAACTGTTTTAAAATTACCCGAAACAAATAATGCTTTGCGCAGTCGGTTCTATGTTGTCGGTTCAAAAAATGAAAGTCGTTTTATGTCTGATACATTACAGCAAACGTATTGGGCTTTAAAAAATAATGGCTGGACAGATTCCGATTTTACTGTTATTGCGCGCGATAAAGGTAAACACAACGAAAATTTTTGGTCGAAAGAATTTAAAGCGATGTTACCTTGGTTATTTATATAAAATTTCCTTTCGATTAAATTCTATTTGACACATAATCTAATCAATGTTCGATTCTTGGAAAATCTTCAAAATTATTGTAAAACTCCGAAATATCTATACCTGAACACATTACTTTTAAACCTTCATAAGTAAAATAAAGCAAAAGATTATCGCCGATAACTGAGCCAATATTATTATTCAGAAATCGTGTGAACAGTTCACTTCTTGGCACAATGATTTTATTTAACCATTCATCATTCCGATTTGTTAAAAAAACATAATAAACCTCTGGATCAATTTCCTTTTGAAGTTGTTTGAGGGGAACACTGAACTTTGCGCCAAACCCAATTTTTCGGGAAACTGGTTGCGCTGTTTTTACTTGTACTCTGTAAAATATACCTTTTTTATCTTCCACAACAAACAAATCGTCTCCAACATCAACTTCAGGGGTTGCTACATTCCATCCTCGCAAAAGGAAATAGGACATCGTAGCTAATTGACCTGCTTTACCAAGATAAAGATTGTACTTTTTGCTCATGAGTTGAGGCTGAATTTTGTTCTATAGTATATGTTACAATCATTTCGGGAGTTTGTACAAAATTAACTCGTTTAAAAATTTTTAAATCCGAAGTGTTCGGCATCCCCACAAGCGCAGGAAAGACATATTGCTCCAAATGTGGATGATATTCAGCAAAATTTACACGCATATCGTATTCCACAAATACACCTTTTGATGGCTGTGCGTTTGGAAATTGCTTTCGGAGCATTTTATATTCATCGGTAGGTAAACCAAAGCGTATGCCGTTGCCTTGAACACCGTAATAAATTGTGAGTGTATCCATAACTTTCACTTTTAAGCAAAGTTAAGTTTTTATTTCCTTTTTCAAAATAGTTGTGAAGTCAATCTGGGTTTTTTAGGATTAATACTCACTTCTATAATTACCAAAATACAAAATAGATTTACTTTTAAAATCTCCACGCTACTACCCTACTAATTTTTTGACCTTGCGCCATGTTAATCGTTCGGACATCAACAGCCTTCACACTTTTTAAAAAATTATAAATTACGGGTAAATTTTCTTGTTTGGAAACAAGTGTTGTAAACCATCGGCATTGATTTGCAAAGAGCGCACTTTCGCGAATCATTGAGATTATAAATACTTTTTCGCCGCCTTTGCACCATAGTTCGTTACTCTGTCCACCAAAATTCAAAATTGTTTTCGACGATACTTTTTCGCCTAAATTTTTTATTTTGCGCTGCGTACCAACGTTCGCTTCTTCCAACGAAGCATGAAACGGTGGATTACAAATACTCACATCAAATTTCTCTTCAGGCAAAATAATCCCTTTAAAAATGTGCGAAGCGTTTGACTGCAGTCGGCATTCTATTTTATCGTTTAAATTATTATTCGAAACTATTTTTTGTGCATTCTGAATCGCCACTTTATCAATATCGGAGCCAACGAAATGCCATTCGTAAGTTTTTGTTCCGATGATAGGATAAACACAATTTGCACCAACACCAATATCTAAAACACGAACAGCATCTCCAATTGGAATTTCGCCACCGTTTTCCGAAGCGAGTAAATTAGCGACGTAATGAATATAATCGGCGCGACCAGGAATGGGTGGACATAAATAATTTTCGGGAATATCCCAATCAGAAATATCGTAAAATTTTTTTAAGATCGCTTTATTCAGCATTTTTACGGCATCTGGATTTGCAAAATCTATGGATTCGATACCAAATTTATTTACAAAAACAAATGGCGTGAGCGCGTCGCAACTTTGCGTGAGTTCTTCAAAATTGTAACGGAATCGGTGTGGATTGCGCGGATGCAAATTACTCTTTTCTGCGATGGATATTTTCTTTTTCTCTGGCAAGTGTTTTAGTAAATATTTTAACCCGTGTTTTAATAAATTTCTGTTGCAAAAGTCATACATTCGTTTCAAAAAATACCATTCATGCGTACAATCCTTTTCATTATTTTAATTTCTGCACTTCTCATAATTTAGCAATGTGCTACTTTAAAACCTACTGCAAGCAGTGTTGAAGCAGCGTTGAAACACTATGATAATTTAATTAAAAAGGTAGATGGCAATTACATCGCGATGATGTACACAACTGACGGTGATTTAGGAAACAGTGCGCACGGCAGAGCGGCAATAAAAAAAATGCTCGATGGTTTTAAAAATTTTAAAGTTTTAGAACAAAAATCAACTTCAAACACTATAAATATTAAAGGCGATAGCGCATTGCAAAAAGGTTTTTACAACCAAACGGCAGTTGTTGGAAAAGATACCTACCGTATAAAAAAATCGTTTACTATTCATTGGGCATGGAATAATAAAAAAGAATGGTTGGTAAAACGATTTGATGTGGATTAAAATACTAAACCCCTTTAAAATTCGCTTTTCGTTTTTCTACAAAAGCAGAAGCACCTTCTTTAAAATCGGATGACGTTGCACACTTATCGAACGCATTTATTTCAGCAGCGTAACCCTGCACACCACCATAAGCGAAATGCGCATTCACGCTTAATATAGTTTGCGTTATCGCAATTGGTGCTTTAGTGGCAATTTTCAAAAGAATTTCTTTCGCTTTCGCAACCGCTTCACCAATCGGCACAACATGATTGACCAAACCAAATCGGTGCGCTTCTTCGGCATCAATCATATCGGCAGTCATCATCAGTTCAAGTGCTTTGCCTTTGCCGACGAGTTGCACCAAACGCTGCGTACCGCCATAACCGGGTAAAATACCGAGATTCACTTCAGGTTGACCAAATTTTGCATTCACGGAGGCGACGCGCAAATGACACGCCATCGCTAACTCGCAACCGCCACCGAGTGCAAATCCATTAACAGCCGCAATGACAGGTATATGAAAATTTTCAATTAAAAATAAAATAGATTGTCCGCGTTGCGCTAAGTCCGAACCTTTGCCTTCTAATTTTAAAAACTCAGTAATATCAGCACCAGCAACAAATGCTTTTTCACCAGCACCGGTAATAATAACACCGCGCAAGTTTTCAAATTCTTTATAACCTTCCGAAAAAAAATACGCTAATTCGTTCATTGTTACGGCGTTTAAAGCGTTGAGTGCTTTTTCGCGCGAGATGGTGAGCGTAACGATAGGTGTTTCAAAAGCGATTAAAATATTTTGGTACTGAGTCATAAGTGCGTTTAGAATTTTTTGAAGCTCAAATTTAAGTCAACTTTTAAAATTATTCGCCCATTACAAAGAAAATGCTATGCGCGTTCACAAATTATTCTTAATTTTGAGTGAGAGAACTCAAAACGTATTACTTTCGCGAAAACTAAAAGTGTGCATGTAGGCAATGTTCCGAAGCGTAAAATAGATGTACTCGTGCTGACCGACGTGCAGTTAGGGAGTATATGGACGCGTACAAAGTTGCTGAATTTATATCT
>JAYVVO010000363.1:0-4073 GCA_043786955.1 Saprospiraceae bacterium | reverse complement strand
CCGCTCGTTCAAGTCTTAGGTTTTAGTCCACACGAAGTAAGGACTAAAACCGAGACTTGAACTTTTTATTTTTGGGTCTTTGACCCACACTAATTCGTAAATCAATATCAATCAAGAGTAATATTCATTCAGCAACATCGTGTCAGAGACACGAAAATAGTACGTTCAAGTCTTAGTTTTTAGTCCCTGCTTCGCATGGATTAAAAACTAAGACTTGAACGAGCGGGATAAGTTAATAATATTATGAAATTTGTAGGTGGTTTTATAATTGGTTCTCCCAAAAACCTAGTTACTCTACCCAAATACAATAATTGAGAATTTGTGATTAAATTAGTAGAAGAGTAAGTTATACTAGATCCTACAAAATCAGAAACGCAAGTAGAATCATCAACAGCGAAATTAAATGGAATACCATCTGCCAAGCCTTTAAAATAGTAATCCGTTTTTTTAGTCGAGTTGGGAAAACTAAAACTATTAATAAACGCCCAATTTTCATCCCATTTAACTTCCTCTTCTGTTTTTTTGGTGCAACCAACAAAAAATAAACAGAAAGACAACAAAATGATAACTGACTTCATATACTTTGAATCAAAATTTCATTATGAAAACTTAGTATGATATTACAAAAAATTACCTTCCAGATTATTATCAAGAAGGTAATTAGGAACTTTAAACCCATTTTATTATGCTGAAACACCTAGAAATAAAGTATCAAAATATTTTTTATTCCAAAAAGGAATAAAGTTTTTAAAAAAATCCTTGTTTGAAATTTTTCCCATTTGCAATAATCTGATAGCACACATCAATGGATGATAAACTAGCCCATAAATTAACATCAAAATAGTGAATAATTTTGTACTCAAAGAGTCAGAAAAGATTACTAAGATTGTAAGTGGCGTTAAAATGGATAAGTAAAATAACAAAATTGATTTTAAATACATAACAAAAAAATTAAAATTAACAATTTTTACCAGCACAAGCAGCTGCGATAATAACAGTCGTCTCAGGTATAAAAGCTGATTCTATAAATAATGCAACGGACAACCATCCATGATTTGAGTAAGCATCCGACATACAACCAATAACTGCATCTCCACAACCACTTCTAAAAAGGGTAGAATTTACATTTTCGACTTGAAATTGTATATCTTGAGATTCAAATTTCACTAACGAATTTTCTTCTCTAGCGATAATTAAGCTATTGTCTTTGAAATCAAAATAATTTATTCTATCTTTCATTTTTTGAACCAACATTGGCTTAACAAAAATACCATTAACTTTAGGAAAAACAAAAGAAATTTTAGCTGTATTGTTATACTTATATTGAACTATGGCACAATCATAGGTAAAATTATCGATTTTAATTGATTTAATATTAGAATAATCAAAGTCATCTTTGTTGAGAGAATTTAGTCCTAATAAATTAGCAACTTTCTGAAAGTCAATATTTAATGAATTAATCTCTGAGACAATTTCAGTTTTCGTTACCGAACTGGAAACTAATTCAGGAAAACCTTTTGAAGCATTAGAGGAATTATTTAAATCCTCTTTGTTACACGCAGTAATAGAAAGTAATAATACGATAGACAAAAATAAATAATTTTTCTTGTTAAAAAAATAATTAAAATTATGATTATAAAAACTAGTAAACACAATCGCAGGTTTACATTCTGCGCTTTTAGAAATATTTGCAACTATTCCTAAGAAGATTTTTTAATGGGATATATGTAGTTTTGTTTAAATCCCTGCGGTATCTTCAATTACAACACCGACCAACCAATAAATAATTTCAATAGTAGCCATAATAATTTTGTTTGAATTTTTTGAAATCTTGTTTTTTCTAATAATTCAAAATTAGGTAGGCTCTAAAAAAATAGCACGGACAGTTCTGCACGAAAAATCAGGAACATTTTGGAGGAAAATCAAATAATTATTTAAAAATCATTAGGTTATAAGGTATTGCTATTTTTTATTTTTAAAATAATAGTTTATAGATTGGTCAAATCAAATTGTTTTGTTATTATTGATTCAAAATTTAACAAATGGAAGAATTAATTCGAATGATAAAAAGATTCGATAAACATAAATTAGCGCAAATTGACATTTTAAATAGTAAAGAGAGCAATACCAACGCCACTAAACTTTATCGCGCTATTATAGAAGCTAGGATATTAAATGATGATGATGCAGCGAAATTTCTTTTTGGTAAGAATGCACGTAAATCGGATTCAAAATATACAACATTCAAATCTGATTTTAGAAAACGCGTGCATAATAGTTTTCTATTCGTTAATTTAGATGTGGTAAACTTAGATGAATACTATAAAGTAATTTACGAAGCGAATTACCGATGGATGGTAATAAAAAACTTATTTATTAGTAATTTAAGTAGTGATGCAGTTGAATTAGCTAAAGAACTTTTAGATCATGCAATTAAAAATGAGTACATAGAAATTGCATTTTTGATTATACCGCATATAAAAACTATGTATGCTAACAAGGGCGATAAAACAAAATATGCTTATTACACAAAATTAAATCAAGATTTAAGAGAGCAGTACGACGCTGAAAATAAAGCCAGAGAATATCAAGAATTGCTGCGTATTGAATACGTTAATTCAGTCGCCCATCGTCCTAAAAATGCTGAACTTGCAAAAAAGTATTTTGAAGCGCTAAAACCTTTAATGGAAAAGTACCAAAGTAATATTCTCCATTTGTATGCTCGAGAATTAGAAACGTATACTTATACAGCAGTTAATAATTATGAAGGTTTGTTAGATGTTGCCGAACGTGCATTAGTTTTTTTTAACAGTAAAAACTTTAAACTCAAAATTGCGATAAACATTTTTCTACACCAAAAAATGGTGGCTCTAATGTACCTCCGTCAGTATGAAGCTGCAACTAAAATAACGGAAGTTTTTTTAAAAGAGCGTGAACATGCCACTTTTAATTGGTTCAAAGGTATTGAATCGAAGATGTTTTTGTTATTTAGAATGAAAAGATACGAAGAAGCTTATAAAATTTATACTGAAACAACCGCATTACCTGAACATAAAACTTTAGACGGTTTAAATAAAGAAATATGGCAGTTATTTTTTGTTTATTTTCATTTAGTGCATAAACTAGGTTTTAATGTTGGTTCATCAACCCAATTATTTTCTAAAAACTTTAACTTTAAAAAATTTAAAAACGATGTACCAACTTTAGAGCACGATAAACGCGGCATGAATCTTATTTTATTAGTTATTGAACTTTGTTTCCATATTACACAAGGCAAAAGTTCTGAGATTATTGATATTGAAGAAAGTATTAAAAAACAATTTTTACGCTATACTGATATGACAGATCATAATTACCGTATTGCCTTGTTTGGTAGGATGCTTTTAGTTTTGGCGGGGTTTCTTGACGATGATACCGAATTGAAAAATAATTTAGAACCGCTTTTAGTTTTGTTCAGTCAAACAGATAATAGAATTTCAGAAACGATGTACCGCTCAGAACTTATAGAACTTGAAGATATTTGGACAATGCTGCTCACAAAATTAGAAATAAAAACTCAATTACCTATCAGTTCTAAGTCGCTCCGCTCGTTCAAGTCTTAGATTTTAGTCCACACGAAGTAAGGACTAAAAACGAGACTTGAACGAGCGAGAATTTTATAAATAAAAATTAATCTCATAAATCTATTATAACCTTAATCTCGGTTAAGACACAAACAAAATTAATCCCTTCAAATAATGCCCTTCGGGATGAAAAATATTAACGGGATGATCTGCGCCTTGCGTTAATCGCCCGACGATACGCACGTTTCGATTTTGCTCAATCGCCGCAGCCATAACAGCGTCGGTAAAAAGTTGCGTTGAAACGACTTGCGAACACGAAAAAGTAAAAATAAATCCATCCGATTTTACGGCTTGAATTGCCATCGCGTTGAGGCGTTTATACGCCATGAATGCGTTGTGTCGCTTGCTCAAACTTTTTGCAAAAGCAGGAGGATCAATGATGATGACATCATAAACAGCGGTTTGTTCTTTCAAAAATTGTAAAACGTCGGCAGTGATAGACGTGTGTTT